>NZ_KV833414.1:0-23608 GCF_001837655.1 Haemophilus sp. HMSC071C11
CGAGATAAGTGCGCAAGCCAAGTAGATCATCTCAATAAGTGGATTAATCAAACCAAGACCGCCGATTAAAGTGCGGTCTTTTGTTTTATATATGCTACATATCTTAGCTATACCTCCACTCAAGATGTTAAAAATCTCGGGGTTATATCTAAGCTATGTGATGTAAATGTTACAAAATTAATGTTTTTGATAAAAATAAACGCGCAAAAATATAAGAGTAAAAGGTACTCCTGAGGGGATACCCCTTTCCACGGGGTTTCGGGCGCGCGGTTTTCGACAGTTTTTTAGGTTTCTAGTCATCATCATCTTTTCCCTTTTTTGGGCATTTTAACGGTCTCGGCTATGGATAATTTATACGACTTAAAACTCAATATAAATCAGATCGCCGAACTGGTCGGAATGCATCGGCAAACCGTGTCACAAAGGCTTGCAGGACTAACGCCAGCTATTGGCAGTAATTCCAAATTAAAGCTCTATGCACTATCTGATTTAATCAAAATCGGGCTTGCCGAAAAAATGACGGCGGATGTTGATAGCTTGTCACCTGTTGAGAGACGAGCATTTTGGCAAGCGGAAAACGAAAGACTTAAATACGAGCGAGATACTGGCGAACTGGTACCATCCTTTGAAGTTGCTCAAGAGATGGGCTTTTTGGCTAAAGCTGTTGTGCAGTCACTTGATACATTGCCAGATATTTTAGAGCGTGATTGTGCGTTAACTCCAACACAATTAACTCGTGTAATACAGGTGATTGATGACGTTAAATCGCAAATGTCATTACATATACAGGCTGGCGATAATAAATCAGAGGAGTAGTCATGTTTGCATCAGCTAAAGATATTAGGCGAGATATTGCAAATCTACTTAAACCGCCTCGCCGAATGAAAGTATCGGAAGCCGTAGCGGAATATATGCGCGTGCCAGTTGGTGGGGGTAACTCTGTTAAATGGGATAAAGATACTGCTGCATATATGTTAGATCCGATGGACTGCCTAAACTCTCGTGAGTATGACGCAGTTATTTTTGTTGGGCCAGCTCGTACTGGTAAAACAATCGGATTGATTGATGGCTGGATAACCTATGCGATTATTTGTGATCCGTCTGATTTCCTCTTGGTGCAACTTACACAAGAGAAAGCCAGTGAGCATAGTCGCAAACGTTTAGACCGCACTTTTAGATGCTCACCTGAGATTGCAAAAAGATTAAGTCCGCGTAAAAACGATAACAATGTCCACGATAAATATTTTAGGGCAGGTAATTTATTAAAAATTGGCTGGCCGTCTATTAATGTGCTGTCATCATCCGATTACAAGTACGTTGCATTAACCGATTACGACCGCTGGCCCGATGATGTGGACGGTGAGGGCGACGGATTTAGTTTAGCGTCCAAACGTACGACTACATTTATGAGTGCGGGTATGACACTTGTAGAGAGTTCGCCAGGCAAGGATATTGTTGATATAAAACATCATCCAAAAACTACTCACGAGGCCCCGCCAACAACTGGGATTTTATCTTTATATAACCGTGGTGATAGACGCAGATTCTATTGGCAATGTCCACATTGCAAAGAGTGGTTTGAGCCATCAATGGCAAATATGGTGGGTTATCGTAATGATACTGATTATGTTAAGGCAAGCGAAAACGCTCGTTTACAATGCCCACATTGTCAATCTCTCGTAGATCCTGACAAGAAACGCGCATTAAACATTGGCGGCAAATGGCTAAAGGAAGGGCAAACGATAGATAAAGACGGTGTAATCCATGGCGAGGGCAGAAACTCCCGTATTGCATCATTTTGGCTGGAAGGCCCTGCCGCCGCTTATCAAACATGGGCGCAATTAACTTATAAATTACTCACTGCTGAACATGAATTTGAAATGACTGGCAGTGAAGAAACGCTAAAGGCAGTAACAAATACAGACTGGGGATTGCCTTATTTGCCACGCTCCGCACTTGAGCAACGCCGAAGTGATGAATTAATGGAGCGGCGAGAAGATACAGAAAAAAGAACGGTACCTTATGGGTGCCGTTTTTTATTGGCTGCAGTTGATGTACAGGGTGGGCGGAATCGCCGTTTTGTCGTCCAAATTGTTGGATATGGTGAAAACAGCGAACGGTGGCTCATTGATAGATACAACATTAAATCATCAATGCGGAGCAATTCAGAGGGGGAAAGCCTACCAATTGATCCGTCCGCCTACCCTGAGGATTGGGATTTACTCATCAGTGATGTGCTTAATAAGCAATATCGTATTGAGGGATTAGACGGCGGAGTCATGCCAATCCTTGCAATGGCGGTGGATAGTGGCGGTGAGGACGGTGTAACAGATAACGCCTATAAGTTTTGGCGTAGATGCAAACGAGATGGCATATCAAAACGAGTGTATCTCGTTAAAGGTGATAGTACCAAACGCCAAAAACTGATTTCTCGAACTTATCCTGATAACACCTCACGGTCAGATCGTCATGCTAAAGCACGAGGTGATGTGCCGCTATACCTACTTCAAACAGACCAACTCAAAGATCGCATTAGTAACGCACTAAGCCGTGAGACTATCGGGGCTAACTATATCCATTTTCCGTCGTGGCTTGGCGAATGGTTTTTTGATGAGCTGACCTATGAGGAGCGAGGACAAGACGGTAAGTGGCGCAAACCAGGCAAAGGTAACAATGAGGCATTTGACTTATTTTGCTACGCCCATGCGATCGCTATTTTGCGTGGTTATGAGCGTATTAAGTGGGGCGATGAGGACAATGTCCCATACTGGGCGAAATTGCCAAGTGTAAACCCTAACGTGATCCGCAAAGAATCATCCGCACCAGAAGAAGCTGAAAGTGCGGTAGAAATTGAACAAGTAAAACCGCAACCGAAACCCAAACCAAAAAGTAATTGGTTAAACGGTGGCGCAAGCAAGAAAAAAGGTGGGTGGCTGTGATTTACGACAAAGACGAGCTTGAAGAAAAAATCCGAGCTCTTGATGAAAAGATCGAAAACGCCCAAAGCCAAGTTAGTTTTAATGGGCGATCGGTATCTTACCAAGTGTCCGAATGGACAAAACAACGTGACCGCTATCAACAAATGCTTAATGAGTTATTAGCGGAAACAAGACAGCGCGTTAAACGCCACAGAATCAAATATGCGAGATTTTAAACGATGGGAATATTAGATAAAACAATTGCCGCAATCTCGCCTAAATGGGGCGCACAGCGAGCAAAAAGCCGATATGTGATGAATGCATACGAGGCAGCAATGCCAAGCCGTACACATAAGGCAAAACGCGAAAGCCAAGGCGCTAACGTATCAACCAAACAAAGTGCGGTCAGTTTGCGAGAACAGGCTCGGGCATTAGATCAAAATCACGATATTGTGATCGGGATTTTGGACAAGATGGAAGAACGTGTTATTGGCTCACGAGGTATCCACATTGAACCACAGCCGATGAATTTAAACGGTGATGTGAATGAAACCTTAGCTGAACAGATTCGCAAAAAATGGGCAGAATGGTCTATTCGTCCTGAAGTGACAGGGCAGTTTACTCGCCCTGAACTTGAGCGGATGTTGTTACGCACGTGGCTCCGTGATGGGGAAGTTTTTATCCAACTTGTGCGAGGCAGTGTAGCAGGTCTCAATCACAGCACCAAAATCGCATTTAGCCTTGAGGCGTTAGAGCCTGATTTTGTGCCGATGAATACTCTTGATACGGCAAATTTAATTCAAGGGGTAGAGCTTGACGCATGGCGTCGTCCTAAGTCGTACCGTGTTTACATGGACAACCCACAAGAAAATAACCGCACTTACGGGCGAGTTAAATCGGTGCCGGCAGAAAATATGTTGCACCTTGCGTTTAAAAAACGCTTGCACCAGTTGCGTGGCGTATCGATGTTGCACGGTGTAATTATCCGACTTGCTGACCTTAAAGATTATGAGGAAAGCGAGCGTGTGGCCGCACGAATTGCCGCCGCCTTTACGATGTACATCAAAAAAGGTGATGCCGCTATCTATGGGGATAATGAGGATTATAGCGCAGACAGCCCGGAGCGAGATTTTGAGATTGCTCCAGGTGCAATCATTGATGATTTAAAACCCGGTGAGGACATCGGGTTAATCAATTCTAATCGCCCAAACGTTAACCTTGAAACCTTTAGAAACGGACAATTAAGGGCAACGGCGGCGGGAACTCGCTCCAGTTACTCAAGCATTGCGCGAGATTATAACGGCACTTACTCAAGCCAGCGCCAAGAGTTGGTGGAGAGCTTTGAGGGTTACTCCGTTTTACAAGATACCTTTGTTGCGCACATCTCACGTCCGATATACAGAGAATGGCTAAAAATGGCGATTGTCAGCGGTGAAATTGAGGTGCCAGTCGATATTGATCCAGCGTCACTTTATAACGCTGTTTACAGTGGCCCAGTGATGCCGTGGATTGATCCAATAAAAGAAGCGCAAGCGTGGAAAGAGCGTATTAAAGGGGGGTTAGCGACCGAAAGCCAAGCAGTACGAGCAAGCGGCAGCAACCCGGCAGAAGTTAAACGCAGACGTAGAGTTGAGGTTGAGGAAAACCGCAAATTTGGTCTCAAGTTTGACACGGATTTAACTAACACAGGTACGACAAATGACAAAACAAAAAATGATTCTGTCGCCGGTGGCGATGGCAACGAGCGCGACAAAGACGAATAACCAGTCTTGGTACTCAATCAAAGCCAAAGCCAACGATACGGCAGAGATCTCAATTTACGATGAGATCGGATTTTGGGGCGTATCTGCTGCGAGCTTTGCACAGGATTTAAAAGACTGCGGAAACAACATTAAGCAGATTAACCTACACATCCACTCACCAGGTGGTGATGTTTTTGATGGGATCGCGATTTACAACTTGCTAAAAAATCACCCTGCAAAGGTGACAGTTTACATTGACGGCTTGGCGGCAAGTATGGCGAGCGTTATTGCGATGGCGGGCAATGAGGTAATCATGCCGGAAAATGCAATGATGATGATCCACAAGCCTTGGGGCATCCAAGGTGGCGATGCTGAGGATATGCGCAAATATGCCGACTTATTAGACAAGGTCGAAAATACGCTAATCCCAGCTTATGCAAGCAAAACAGGAAAAACACCTGAAGAATTAGCAGAAATGCTATCAGCAGAAACTTGGCTCAACGGAAAAGAATGTGTTGAACAAGGATTTGCAGACAAACTAGCCGAACCACTTGTGGCGATGGCGTCTATTAAATCAAGAAAATTAGAGGACTTTGAAAATATGCCAAAAGCAATGAAAGACATGTTGTTTAAGCCACAAGGCAACGCTGGCGCATCCGCACCACAAGCAACACCAACTCCTGCACAACCAGCACCAACTGAACCGGTAAATCAAGCGCCGACAGCTCCGGTAGATAACACCGCACAAGTGCAGGCGGAATTAAATAAACGTAACGCCGACATTAAAGCGGTATTTGCACCGTTTGGTACTACGCACAATGATTTGTTAGTGGAGTGTTTAGGTGATTTATCAATTACCGCAGATCAAGCCAAAGACAAATTATTAGCAAAACTTGGTGCAGGCACAACCCCAAGTGCAGCAGTAACGCCTTATGCCGATAACGGTAACATTGTTGGTGATAGCGTGAAACAATCCTTATTGGCTCGTGCAGGTATCGACAAAGACAAAGTAAATGCTAAAGACAACGCCTACAATGCGATGACATTGCGTGAGCTTGCTCGTGCATCATTGGTTGATCGAGGTATTAGTGTATCGGGTCAAAATGCAATGAGCATGGTTGGTTTGGCATTTACTCACTCAAGCTCTGACTTTGGTCAGATCTTAATTGATGTAGCGCACAAATCCTTGCTTAAAGGTTGGGAAACCGCAGCGGAAAACTTTGATCAGTTTACATCTCGTGGCACATTAACCGACTTCCGCGCGGCGAAACGTGTTGGATTAGGTGACTTTGGTTACTTACCGCAAGTTGGTGAGGGTGAGGAGTACACCTACGGCACAATCGGCGATGAGGGCGCTAGCGTTGCATTAGCGACTTACGGGCAATTATTTAGTATTACCCGTCAAGCAATCATCAATGACGATATGCACTTGTTGACAAAAATTCCTGAAAAAATGGGACAAGCGGCACGTGCGACAATCGCTAAATTAGTGTTTGCGTTATTAACTGGTAACGCGATTGCGCAAGATGGCAAAAAATTATTTGATGCCTCGCACAAAAACTCATTTGATAATGCCGCATTAGATGTAACCAATATTGATAAAGCAATTCAAATGATGAATGGATTTGTCAATACTCGTGGTGAACCATTAGCGATTGAGCCTGATTTTATGTTGTTACCAACCTCACTTTATACTCGTGCTAAACAAGTTCTAGGTTCAGCAAGTGTGGAGGGAGCTGATATTAATTCTGGCATTATCAATCCAATCCGTGACATTGTGCCGACAGTTAAATCCGCACGTTTACAAGTTGCCGATCCAAAATCTTGGTACTTAATCAACAAAGAGGCTATTGAAGTTTCTTACCTTGACGGCATTGATACGCCATACATGGAGCAACAACAAGGTTTCACTGTTGATGGCGTATCTACCAAGGTGCGCATTGATGCAGGTGTTAATGTAATTGACTACCGTGGCATTGTAAAAGTTACCAATAAGTAACTTAAAACGCCTTAAATAACGACCGCACTTTTAAGCGAGGTGCGGTTTTTTATTATCAAAATTAAAGGATCATTAAATATGGCTAAAAACTATATGCAAGACGGAAACACCGTGCGTTTTACCGCTGCCGCTGCCGTAAAAAGCGGTGATGTAGTGATGTTAGAAAACCTTGCGGCGATTGCTGTTGCCGACGTGGAAAAATCCGCCGTTGGTGTTGGTTTGACTACCGGTGTATTTACCGTTAAAGCAAAAGCGGCTGACGACATCAAACAAGGTGCGATCGTGTACTGGTCTGCAACTGACGGAGCAACAACTACCGCAGGTAGTAACAAGCGTTTAGGTATTGCTTGGCATGCTAGTGGCGTATCGATGGGCACTGTAGATGTCAAGATCAACGCTTAGTCCGTTTGATGACGCACTCGCACAGGCGGACAACGTCATATCAGATGTGATGATGTCCGTCTATGTTATCAACGGCAAAAAATACAAAGCGGTGCTTGATGAAAGCCCAAAACTAATGAGTGGCAATTACACCGATGATTACTTAATTAATGGCACGACGCGTACTCTCACTCTTTTTAAAGCATCAGGATATAAGCCAAAACTTGGAGATATCATTATTTCTTCAACAGAGGAATATGTTGTGCGAGGGTTTAGTTTTGAAGATGGGAAGATCGTGCTGCAATTGGAGTAAATATGGCGGTGAAAATTGAAGGGATGGCAGCATTACAAGCTAATATCCAAAAACTGGCTAATCAAGTCGTGCCTAAAGCGGCAGCAAAAGCGATTAATAAGGTGGCGAGAAGTGCAATCAAAAATGGAACAAAAAATGTATCCAAAGAGATTCATGTGCCAGCTAAATTAATCCGTAAGCGAACTCGATTATCCCAAAAAGCAACAGCGAATCGACCAGTTGCAAAAATACGAGTTGATAGAAGAAATTTACCATTAATTCGATTATTGGAAAACCCTAGACGAACCATGCGAGCGAGTAAAGGGCAAATTAGAATAGGCAAATATCAAATACAACGCGGTTTTATTCAAACTCTAGCAAATGGTCGTAAACACGTTATGCAGCGACAAGGTAAAGAGCGATATTCAATTGATGTTGTTAAGATTCCGTTATCTAGACCATTAACAACGGCTTTCCATAATGAGTTAAAAGATTATTCAAGTCAGATCAAAGTCGAACTGACAAGAGAGTTGAGTGACATTTTAAAAAAATAGAGGATTAAATGCTAATTCATAAGAAGATTCGGCATCAAGTGTCGGATATGCTCAAAAGCAGTATAAAGGGTGTTGAGAATATTTATTCTGGGCGCCCTTTATTTATTGATATTGACCAAGAAAAAACAGCTATTGCAGTTTTTCTTGATGAGATTTCGTGCGAAGAGGTAGATCTCTGTCATCACGAATATACCGCAGCATTAAATATCGCAATTTATCTGAAAACAGCTTTAGGCGACGACGCATTAGATGATATTGCAGACAAAATCAAAGAGCGATTAAGCGTAGCTATATCTAATGATGAATTATCGGAAAACATTTCCGAAATGACTCTTATTAGCTACGAATACGAGCAAGATACGACAAATCGTACTTGGTTCGTTTCTAACCTTAAATATCAAATTAAGTATGAGGACTAGATATGCCTACACAAACAACACCTTTTCAAGGCACTAAATTTTATTTGGGCACTGGTCTAACCGAAGGCAAAGCAGTCACAGCCGTAACGGTTAAGCCTAATGCAACCATTACATCAGCAGGGCATGGTGCCAAAGTAGGGGATTTTATTAAGCTAACTGGTCTAGGTGCGCTTGATGGATATTATCCTGTAAAAGCCGTTACCAACGACTTAATTACACTTGCAGATGAAGTTGATTGGACAAGCCAAGATGCGCCAGCCAGTTACGCAACAGCTAAAGTGGCTACCGTGAAATGGTCATCTAATTTCTGTGCGATTAAACAGATTGAGGGTGATGGCGACACATTAGGCGAAGAAGATATTACAACCATGTGTTCTGAAGGTACTGAAACAGAAGCAGGTGAAATTGAGTATGGCTCAATTAAATTAACATTCTTCTATGCACCAGGTACCGCAATGCAAGCTGACTTGCGCAAGAAGTTTCATGCTAAAGAAACATTCCCTTGGATGATGATTTTGAAAAATGGTCAAGGTTCTCTTTACGGTACAGGATTTATCCAAACCTCACCTAATTTTAGCGGTGAAGTCAAAGGCAAATTTGAATCGGGTGTAACGATTAAAAAAACAAAACGCGATTATCACTTACCAGCATAGCCGCAAAGTGCGGTGAATTTTGACCGCACCTTATAAAAACCAAAACCCCGAAAGCAGCGAACTCTCGGGGTTTTTCATTCCAATTAAACCATACTTAAAAGGAATAAACTTCATTGGAAATTATAACTAACTTTCTTCCTTTATTCAAGGAGCAAGCTATGCAATATGGGTTATGGGAAACGACCTTAGCTTATTTAGTGTTAGGTGTATGTTTCATCATCGCTTGGCGACTCCCAAATATTATTAATTCAATTAAAAACAAAGGTGATAAATAATGAATCTACGTGAAAAACTTTTAGCCAATAAGCCTAAAATTACCCCAATCATTATTAATGGCGAGAATTATCATATCCGTGAAATTACTGTTGGTGAAATGAATCGTGTGCTTTATGGGCAACAACAAGAATTGGTGCACATTGCAGAGAGTCAAGGTATTGAATTGAACTTCAATGATGAAAAACACCTTACTGAGCAACTTGCTAAAATTTATGACCCGAATCGATTAACGCGTACGCTTGCTATGCGGTTGTGCGATCAAGATGGTAAAAATCTTTTTGATATGGATAATCCTGATGATTTAACCGCACTTTCCAAATTAGATAAGGTTGTATTTGAGCAATTAACGCAAGCTATTGTGGAAGATGAACCAAAAAACTCTCAAGCCGAAGAAAGTTCCAAATAAACCTCTCACTTTCTCTCGGCAAAACACTTGAAGAAATTGAGCAAATGCCAGAGCGTCATCTCCAAGAATACGAAATTTTTTATCAGGAACAGCCTTTTGGATTATGGCGAGAGGATTATCGTACTGCACAAGTTTCACATTTGCTTGCTATGATAAATCGATACCCTAAGTCTAAGCCTCCAGAGTTATCTGATTTTATGCCGTTTTACCAAGAAAAAATGGATGATGAAGATGATGACGGAGTGGCTGATTATTTAGCAAATCGTTAAATTATCTATTGCTTCTGAATCTTATATAGATTAAAATCTATATAAATAATAAGAAAGGTAATAGCTGTATGAAACAAGAATGGGAAGTAATTTTACAAGACCCACTTTTGAACTGGTTAGAAACGCTGGCAGAAGATGACGTATTAAAAATCTATGCGGCGTTGGAATTATTATCAACAGAAGGTCCACAATTAAGCAGACCTTATGCGGATACGCTGCAAGGCTCTAAATATACCAATTTAAAAGAATTGCGAGTACAGTCTAAATTATCGGTATTCCGTTTATTTTATATTTTCGACCCTGTCAGACAAGCGATTGTTTTATGTGGCGGAGATAAAAAAGGCAAGAAAGAAAAACTCTTTTACAAAGAGATGATTGCCCTAGCGGAACAAACCTATGATGATTACCTTTCTGAATTAACTAAGGAGCAAGAAAATGAGCGTGAAATTTAAAGATCTGATGAATAATCTTCCAGCTGAAAAGCAAGCGAAAGTGAAAGCTATGGCAGACGATATGCGAATGGAGTTACAACTTTACCGTATTCGTGAAGAATTAGAGCTTTCACAAAAGCAAATGGCAGAAGCATTAAGTATTTCTCAGCCGTCAGTTGTCGCCCTTGAAAAACGTGGCAATGACATTAAATTATCATCAGTTAAACGTTACATTGAAGCAATGGGTGGTGTGTTAAATTTATCGGTTGAATTACCCACAGGAAAAACAGTTACTTTCAACTTATAGAAGGTGGTAAGTATGTTGCGTGATTTTATTCAATTTACAGCAAAATGCTTTTTTATACTGCTTATTGCATTAGGGACATTATTCCTTTTATTTGCTGTTGATTTTATTTATATTCTCGCTTTTATTGGTGTATATGTTGCTATTTTCGCAACTTGTCTTGTTGTAGCTATTATTAAAGAAAATAACCGTATTAAGAAACTAAGGATAGTTGAACAAGATAAGAATCGTGTGAAATATGTTATTATTAATTAAATTATAAGTTTCTAAAAGCTCGCTTCGGCGGGCTTTTTTTATGAGGTGAATATGTCAAGTTTAGGTTCGTTAAATATTCTTTTGAGTTTGGACTCAATTCAGTTTAATCAGGCGCTTGATAAATCATCCTATCAAACGCAAAAGTTCGCAAAACAATTTGAATTGAATTTTACAAAAGCGCAGGCCAAAGCAAAACAATTCTCAGAGCGTACTACTCAATATTTGAATAACATAGAGAAAGCGGCAAATACAATTAATAAAACGACAAGCCGTACTTTTTGGGCGGGCATTGTAAGTTCGGGCGGTTCCTATTTATCATCTGGTATTTCTGATGTGATAAAATACGCGGATAGTTATACTGAATTGCAAAACCGTATTCGCTTAGTAACAAATAGCCAAACAGCTATGGTGGCTGCGACAGAATCGGTGTTTGATATTTCTTTGAAAACCAATCAAGCTGTGGGCGCTACTGCACAAATCTATCAACGCTTTGCACAAAATGCAGATAGATTAAATTTATCTCAATTGCAAGTCTCCGAATTAACTGAGACTGTTGCAAAATCTGTTGCAATGTCTGGTGCAAGCGCAGAATCTGCGCAAGCGGCATTAATGCAATTTGGGCAATCCTTGGCAAGTGGCATTTTTCGTGGTGACGAATTTAATTCTGTTATGGAGCAAACTCCAGGTCTTGCTGACGCAATAGCTAAAGGGCTTGGCACAACAACTGGCGAGCTGAAAAACTTAGCTAAAGCAGGGCAATTGGATATTCACACCGTTATCCAAGCTTTAGTAAAAGCACGAGATACGGTTGATAATGACTTTAATAAACGTGTTAAAACTCTTTCAATGTCTTTTACAAATTTAGAGACATCGATAACTAAGTTTTCAGGTGAAGCAAATAGTGCGTTAGGTGTTACACAAAAACTAGCTACTGGAGTCGATTTTGTTAGCGATCATCTCCAAGAATTAATTATTGGGCTTGGATCGCTGACAGCTGCACTTGCTATCGGTCATCTTAGCAAATACGGCTTGGAACTATTAAAAACGGGTTATGCTAGTGCAAAAAATGCTCTAGCTCATATTGCTGAGGCAAAAGCCATAGCAATAAAAGCTACCGCAATGCGTACAGCGGCTCAGGTTGAAATGGCAAGCTTAAACGCACAATTTAAACTTGCACAATCTGAACAAACACGCTTTGCATTGCGTGAAAGAATGAAAGTGCAGTCTGCTCAAATTATTGCACTTGCACAAGCTGAAGCCACTGCAAAACGAAACCTTGCTACAGCAACTAATCTTGCAACGATGGCGGCAAAAGGTTTGCAAAGTGTAATGGCTTTACTTGGTGGGCCTGCTGGTGTAATTGGGATAGCTGCTACATCATTAATTTTCTTCAGTTCACGAGCGGCAGAAGCTCGACAATGGGCACTTGATACTACAACTGCAAACCAAGGATTAGCAGAAAGTTACAATGAATTAAGTGAAGCTGCATTATCCTTAAAAGTAGAAAAGCAACTCGAAGATATTGAGAAATATTACAAGGAAATCGAAAAAGCTAAAGCTAGTGCAAAATCAAAAAACATTAATGGCGATTTTGATGGTTTCACAGTCGTTAATAGTATTAGTGATAAAGAGTTGGAGCACCTACAAAACGAAATCAAGTCTATCGAAGAAAATGCAAGTTTAGCAGAAAAAGCCCTCGTAAAAATGCTTGCTCCTCTAGCTGAAAACATGTTGCGTTCAGGTAAAAGTCTTGATGATGTCCGACAAAAATTCAAATTACTTGGTATTGATGCAGTAACTGCGAATAATATTATCGCAACTTTACCAAAAAGTTTCTCTGACGCGGCAAACGGTGCAAAGAACGCCACAGATAAAACTTTAGATTTAAAAGATGCAATTGATAAGTTAAATGGTAAATCAACAACGCTTGCTCAAAAATTAGAGGTTGCGAAGTTAAAACAACAAGGGCAAGCAAAATCTGCGTATGTTTTAGCAGGTCTTTATGAATTGCTTGGGAAAGAGGGTGCTGAATATAATGAAGTATTGATCGGCATTGCGACAGGTACAATTACCGCAGCTAATGCAGCAGATAAAGCTGTTGGTTTATCAGTTGAAACACTAAATAAGATCATAGCCGGAAAAGCAACATTAGAAAAAATGTTTTCCGATGAAACCAAAGTGACAACAATTGAAACACAAATCAAAGAAAGTCACAAAAAATCAGGTGAAAATGCTCGTGATAGTTGGCTTAATTTCTACGATGAAATTCGCAAGAAAAACAGCTCTAGTCTAGGCGAAATCGAGTTAGAGCAAGCGCGAATGTTCCAACGGTTGGAAGAACACAATAAAAAAGGTGTGGTATCGTATCAAGAATATGAAACCGCAAAAACGGCTATTGCAGAACGCTTTGCTCGCCAACGTTTAGAGCTTGCTGGCAAATATGCGCCAGAAAAGTTGTTGAAAGCTAATCGTGATAATGAACTAAAATCTATTCAGGAATTATACGAGAAAGGGCAGCTCAACCAAAGTGAAGCAGTGAAAGCCTCGACTCGAGTACAGTTTGACTATGCGCAACAGGTGTCACAAAGTGCGGTCGATCCATTGGCACAATTACGTGCACTTTATGACCCACAACAAGAGTTAATTAATCAACAAACGCAAGAGCTTGCTCAGCTTCAATCATTTAACGATCAAAAGTTAATCACGGAAGAAGAATTCCAACAACGCAAACAGCAAATTATTGAAAAATACAGAAATAATCAGTTTCAAGAGCAAATGGGACTTTATGCTACTGGATTAAATGATCTTGGTAATGCGTTTGGGACTTTAACATCAATCGTTGAACAATCAGCCGGTAAGCAATCAGCAGCCTATAAGGCGATGTTTGCAATCTCAAAAGCCTTTGCCATTGCAGAAGCTACAGTGAAGTTATCTCAAGCGATCGCACAAGCACTTGCCGATCCAACCGCTCTTACGCCAGCACAGAAATTCGCTAATATGGCAGCAGTGGCAAGTGCTGGTGTTAATTTAGTGTCTCAAATTACCAGTGTTGGTTTTGCCACTGGTGGTTATACAGGTGATGGTGGAAAATACACGCCAGCTGGTATTGTACATAAGGGCGAATACGTCATAACAAAAGAAGCCACTGCTCGTTTGGGTCGTGGCTTTTTAGATCATCTTAATTACGGTTCTGTGCGTCGTGGTTTTGCTAATGGTGGTGGAGTCGGTGTACCAAGATTGCCCACTATGGCTTATCAACCTAAATCATCAGGGGATATAGCGGTTAAGGTGATTAATAACGGTGAACCGATGGATGCAACGGTAAGCCAACAATCAAGAAATGGACAGCTTGAAATCACTGTGGAATTAGTTCGACAAATTGCGCAAGCAGAAGCGGGAACAATGTTGCAGAAGAATATGCGCCCTGGCGGATTGTTATCTTAGGAGTAAACATGGCATTAAAAACATTATCTTGGTGTCCTCAGCCTAAATACACTGTAGAGGAAGAACCTAGACGAAAAGTGCTTAATTTTGGCGATGGTTATCAACAGCGAATGGTGGACGGACTAAATCCGCTGCTCCGCAAATTTAACCTGACATACAAGCTCAATCACAAAAGTGCGGTCGAATTTGACCGCTTTTTAACGTCGCATGGTGGCGTCACGGCATTTTTCTTTCGTGAATACGAAAATGGCGATTTAATCAAAGTCGTTTGCCCGAAATGGTCAAAAACCGTCACTAAAAGACACACGGAAATCAGCTGCACCTTTGAAGAAGTGGTGTAGTTTTTAGATAAAAAACAAACCCCGAACACTCGCAATGTTCGGGGTTTTCTATTTTCCAATCAGCTAAAAAAGGAAATGTAATGGAACAGATTATAGACAACATCCTTCCTTTCTTCAAGGAGTTAATTATGCAATATGGATTATGGGAAGCGACTTTCGCGGTCGCCTTTTTAATTTTCATCTTCGCTTTTACGTGGAAGCTACCAAGTATCATTAAAGCTATTCGATGGTGGTAAACCTAAAAATAACTAAACCCCGAAGCGTTTGCCGCACTTCGGGGTTTTTCTTTACCCCTTATTCCAAGTTTAACCAACTAAGGAGCAATTTTGATTAAGTATACACCAAAACATCAAGTTAAGGTAGGTGGAAAAATGAGTGAAAAAGATGCAGGCATTGCAGGGAAAATGCTAGCAAGTGCAGCAATTATTGCAGCGGTTGGTTTTGCCATTGGCGCAGCGTGCTTCGGGATTAGCTTTATTCTATGAAATGCTAGAAGTAATTGATAAGTCTAAGAAAGCGCGCCAATTTGCATACACATTTTTATTTCTGGCTTTTATTTTTGGAATATGTCCAGCTGACTTTTGGCAGCCTTCGAACCGCACGTTATGACGCTTAAAGTGCGGTTAAATTAATAAAGTTTTGAGATTTAGGTCACAAAATTAGAAAAAACTTTGATTAAAAACTTAAATAAATGTTTTGTGTTTCGTAGAATTGGTAAATCAATTAAACCGAGAGGAACCTAAAATGAAAAAATTATTATTGATTGGCGTTATGGTTGCGTTTTTATCTGGGTGCGCCGTACCACAACAAAAGAAAGAAAGTCTAAGTGAAAAATGGGCAAAGCAAGACGAATTAGCCTTAAAGGGTGAAATTACGGATGAGACAGATAAATTCACTGGTGAACGTGAAATAAAGTGGCAGGTATCTGGAATTGTAAGTAGTCAATATACCCAAACTATAGTCCCTGAGAAATTCTCTGTTATAAAGAATAAGAAACAATATAACGAGTTACTTATTACTAAAAAAGGACGATCTCCTGTAAAATGCGACGAAACCCACTGGTTAGTTGATGGTAAAAAATTTAATTTAAAACCGTATAATTCTGGGTTAACAGCGACGCGTGACTTCTATTTACAGTTAAATATTTATCGTCCTACGAATGCCCAACTTAAACAACTGGCAAACGCAAACCAGATTGACATCAAGATTTGTAATAACGAGTATTCTTTCACCCAAAATGAAATTAATGGATTGAAAGAATTAGTTAAAGCAGCCGGATTATAGATAATACCCCTTGACACCCAAGGGGCTTTTTTATTAGTATGTTTTTCAAGGTCTCAAAAGCCTTTCTATTTAGCAGGTTGTTTGAATGGCAATCACTTGTCGAGGTGATTAAATATCGGCACATTAAGCTCTCGTAATCGAGAGCTTTTTTGTTATTGACAGTATACAAATAAATTAATACACTCTTTCTCAAGGTGTCGAAACCTTAAACCAAAAGCGGAAGTCCGCACCCGATAGCATAGCGGTTTTTTTATGCGCAAAATTTGTGATCTCGTTTAGTTTTATTGCCATTAAGACTTAACACGCATAAATCCAATTTCATCTATGTCGGGCGGGCGGAGAATACAACACCCGAAAGGGGAATAATCCCAGCCGTTTCTTTTGGTCGGCTTTCGAACCACCCGGCACCCTTAACTGGGTAAATCTTAATATCGAAAACAAACCAAAGGAGACATTCTATGTCTAATCAAACCCAACTTTCAAAGGCGACTATCGGTTTAACCGACAGTCAGGCAGGAAACGGCGCTCAAAGTATTTCTATCATCAGCGAAAGCTGAATATACGCAACGAGCTGGTGAACGGGGAAAATTATTGCAGCAATGCAAATCAGAAAAGCAAGACCTTGAGCGTGAGCTTTTACAAATTAAACAGTTAGATCTTTTCGTGAACTTATAACCGCACAATCTTTTAGAAAGTGCGGTTTTTTATTGGAGAAAATATGAGTATTTACGGACAACTGCAACAATATGCCTCTCATGGTTGGATAGAATTATTTGAACTCGATCTCACTAAATTTGGCGATATTGTTTATCGTTTCCACGATGGATTAAATCCATTAGGTCAAGCTATTGTGTGGCAAGGGCAAGAATATACGCCTTATCCAGTCAAAGCTGAGGGATTTGCAGTTGATGGGTTAAATCCTGTTAGACCAAGGATTACATTTTCCAATTTAGGTGGGGCGATTACATTAGTCTTGGCAAAATTAAAAGGCATTGAGGGCGCTCGACTTACTCGCAAACGAACGAAAATAATCTATCTTGATGCGGTAAATTTTGAAAATGGAAATTTGACTGCCGACCCAAACGCACATTTACCCGATGATATATTTTATATATCGCAAAAAACATCGGAAGACCATTTAACCGTTAGTTTCGAGCTATTACCTGCCACTGATTTAGAAGGGGTGAAATTACCCCGTTGGCAGATTGTCGCTCAATATTGCACTCATAAATATAAGGGGCAGTTTTGCGGATATACAGGCGATAAAGCAACTTGCTCTAAAACGCTTGCTGACTGTAAAGCACATTTTGGTGAGCACTCAGAACTGCCTTTTGGTGGTTTCCCAAGTGCGGCATATATGAGGATTTAAAATGAAACATATTGATGATGCAATAGCACACGCCAAACAAAGTTATCCGCACGAAAGTTGCGGTTTTTTTGTGCTTAAAAATGGCAAATTGCAGTATGTCGCCTGTACCAATTTAGCGGCAGAAACAGAAGATGAATTTTTGATTGGCATAGAAGATTATGCCAGAGCGGAAGGAGTGGGGGAAATTAGAACCGTTGTTCACTCTCATCCTGACGAGAGCTGTTTACCAAGCATTGCAGATCAAGATGCACATAAAATAAGTGGATTAGAATGGTGCATTATTGGACTAGAAGGCGATGAGGTATCTACGCATTTTATGCCTGCACTTACAGAGGTGCCTGATTTGTATAGGCGTAAGTTTATCCATGGCATGACCGACTGCTACGGATTTGTGCGTGATTGGTATCGCCAAGAACTGGGTATTAATCTCCCAAACTACAATCGCATAGATGGCTGGTGGGATAATGGTGGCAATCTCTATGTTGATAACTTTGAGGACGCGGGATTTTATCCAGTCAAAGACTTAAAAATAGGCGACATGATTGTGATGCAAATTAACGCAAATGTACCTAATCATGCTGGTGTTTATCTTGGTGATGGTTTAATTGGCCATCACCTATACGGACGACTATCAAGTAAGGATGTATATGGACAATTCTACCGCGAAAGAACAACGCACATCATGCGACATAAGGAAAATACGCCTTAAAGGCGAGTTAGGCAAACGCTTTGGTAAAGTCCATAAGCTGGCAGTAAAAACACCAGCGGAAGCCATCCGAGCCTTATGTGTTTTAAAAAGAGGATTTAAAGAGTTTCTCTTAGAATCTGAAAAACACGGAATAGTTTATCGGTTCTTGGTGCAGAGAGAAGAGCTGACAACATCATCTGATGAATTTCAAATGCGGTATGGCGCTCAAGCCGAATTTCATCTTATTCCTATCATTAGGGGTTCTAAGCGGGGTGGATTCTTTCAGCTCATAGCGGGGGCTGCGATGATTGGTCTTGCATTTTGGAACCCTTTAGGATGGGCTACTATAGGCGGTACAGGCTTTTTAAGCAGCGCGGCAACCTTGCCACTTACGATTGGTGCATCACTTGTACTTGGCGGCATCAGCCAATTACTCGTCCCTGTGCCAAAAGTAAGCGGACCACAAGAACGTCCAGAGAATAAGCCGTCTTATTTATTTAATGGTGCAGTAAATACAACCGAGCAGGGACAACCTATTCCATTATTATATGGGGAATTAATAGTTGGATCTGCTGTTGTATCGGCAGGTCTTACCGATAAAGAAATTCCTATCAGAACAAACTCTACATCAAACAATGAGACTAGAGGAAAACTTAAATTTAAACGAGTTTCGGGGTGATAAATGCAGATAGTTGGTAGAAAAGGCGGTGGGAAAGGTGGTGGCGGAGGTGGTAGAGCACCAGTTGAAGCGCCCGACTCGCTAAAATCTTGCTCTTATGCAAAATTTATTGATGTTATTTCTTGTGGTGAAATTGAAGGGCCGGTAAATGGACTGAACTCAGTTTACTTTGGTGATGTACAGTTACAAGATGAAAAAGGCAAATTCAATTTTAATAATGTTGCTATTGAGTGGCGACCTGGAAGCGTGAGACAAGCACCGTCAGAAATTTGCCAAACCAATGAAGTGACAACAGATGTCAATACCGAAGTAAAAAAAGACAAACCTATCACTCGCTCTATTATTGCACCAGAAGCAGATATTGTTAGAGTAACTATTACTGTGCCTGGATTAAGTCATCAAAATAAAAGTAATGGTGATATTAATGGAACAAAAGTTGAGTTAAAAGTTGAATATCAAGCTAATGGTAGTCAATGGATAGATGCAGGTAATATCGTTATCGAGGGTAAAACCACATCATCATATAATCGCGAACATAGCTTTAGATTAACAGGCGAAGCTCCCTGGAATATAAAAGTGACACGGTTAACTGATGATTCAGATAGCCAGGTTTTACAAAACAAAACCATTTTTTCGAAAATCACAACGGTTTTTGAGGAAAAATTAACTTATCCTGGCGTGGCATATGTCGGCGTGCAAATAGACGCTGAGCAATTTAGCTCAATACCATCTCGTGGGTATCATTGCCGTGGCATCAAACTAAAAGTGCCCTCAAACTACAATCCAGAAACTCGAGAATATAGCGGTGATTGGGATGGTACATTTATTGTCAAATACTCAAATAACCCTGTTTGGATTTATTTTGATTTACTCACTAACGAGGAATATGGGGCAGGGGAATACATCAAAGAAGATATGCTAGATAAATGGTCGATGTACCAAATAGCAAAATACTGTGATGAATTAGTCCCTGATGGATTTGGTGGCCGTGAACCTCGCTTTACCTGCAATGTTTATATCCAAACCAAACAAGAAGCCTTTAAGCTGTTACGAGATTTAACATCGGTATTTAGAGCAATGAGTTATTGGAGTAGCGGTACTCAAATGCTCGTCCAAGACTCACCCAAAGAGCCTATTTATCAGTTTAACAATACCAATGTTATCGGCGGTAAATTTAGCCGCTCAGGCTCGAATATTAAAACTCGTCACAATGTCGTATTAGTGACGTGGAACGACCCGAAAAAGTACTTTAAGCAATCTGTAGAGTACATCGAGGACTCGGAGGCGATTGTTAAGATGGGGTACATATCCCAAACGGAAGTTGTGGCGTTCGGCTGTACATCGAGAGGGCAAGCGAGACGACTAGGGAAATGGCTACTTTATACTGAGCAATACGAAAGCGAAGTTATTACGTTTTCTTGCGGACAAGATGGTGCCATACCCATCCCTGGCGAAGTGATACAAGTATCTGACGTCCATCGTTCAGGAGAGAGACGCGGTGGGAGAGTTAAAGACGGCTCAACAACAAACCGAATCATCCTCGATGCGGAAGTTGAAATCACAAAAGAATCAACGATTAGCATTGTGAATGAAAAAGGGGAGTTGGAACAAAGAGCGATTACACAACGTGGGAAACTCACTGAGATTGACGTAAGACCAGTCTTTACCTCTGTTACAGAAAATAGCACATGGATTATTGCTAGTTCAGATATAAAACCTGAATTTTATCGAGTTATCTCCATTGTTGAGAGTGATGACGGCTCATATACTATCACTGCATCTGATTACAATCCCTCTAAGTTTGAGCATATTGAAAATGGGAATGAACTCATTGAATATGACACAACAAACAATACGCTAGATACTGGTGTAAAAAATGTAGTGATTACCGATGAAATTTATCGTGGGCTTGGGGGAAGTATCCAAACCAAAATTGTTGTAAGTTATGAACCTGCAACATCACTCACATCTCGATACCAAATTGAGTATCGCGAGGGCAATGGCAACTGGAAACAGATGGAGCCAACGACCTTAACATCGGTTGATATTCCTAATGTAAAAGATGGTGTGTTATATCAAATCCGCATCAAAACAAGCAATGTATTAGGTGTATGGTCCGATAATCCAATCCAAAACTATGAGCCAATAGGGAGATTACGTCCTCCGCATAATGTTTCTAATTTAAGACATAAGGCTATTGCCCAAGAAGGAGCTTTTTTAATTTGGGATTTATCGCCCGATATAGATTTAGAGTATTACGAGATTAAAAAAGGCGACACCTATGAAATTTCTAAACCAGTTGGGAAAATCAAGGCAAACGAATTTAATCTTGGTTTTATTCGCGCTGGTGAGCATAAGTATTGGCTAAGCGCGGTGGATTCTTCCGATGTTCGCTCTGAATCGCCCACTGCAGTAACGTTTAATATTTCAGGCGGACAGGTAGAAAACTTAGTTGCAGAAATTGTCGGCGATGAAGTTTTGATGACTTGGGGTGAGACAAAAAACAACTCTTTTTCGACTGAGCTCTACGAGGTTAAAAAAGATGATGACGTGCTGGCTTTAGTTAAAAGTACATCATTTAAATTTAAGGCTGATTTTAACGGCAATAAAAAATTTACCGTTACTGCAATTGACTTAGGCGGAAATCGGAGCGAATCCGCTCAAGCGCAGCTAATTGTCCATCGACCGACACCTGTCTCTATATCTCAACAAGTTATCGATAACTACGTCATGTTGCGTTGGCAAAGTGCCAAGGCTACCTTGCCGATTGTCTATTATGAGTTGCGGAAAGGGGAAACAATAGAAAATTCAGAGTTTATCACAAATATTGATGGGTTAGCGTTTCCACAGTTTGAAACTGTAGGAGGGTTATATAAATACTGGATTATTGGTGTTGATAGTGCAGGTAACAGAAGTGAGCCGCAATATACGCTATCCAATGTTGCACAACCGCCAGATTATATCCTTAAATACGACTACAACAGCTCGTATGACGGAATTAAAAATGGTTCGGATAAAATCGATGGCAAGTTATATCTACCAGTCAGACGAGATACATGGGCAGAGCATTTTAGATCCAATAATCTCGCTACTCCAAAATCTCAAATTAATAGAGGTTTCCCGTTGTACCTCCAGCCAATAGACGAGAGCGGATATTATGAGGAGGAAATGGATTACGGCACGGTATTAGCATCATCCAAAATTACTCTTACCCCTAAGGTGATAAGCTCTGGCAGTTATGATATTAACTATCATATAGCAGTAAAAGAAAACGCTAAAGATAATTGGCGCGAACACGACCAACAATCCGTTTATGAAACCAACTTTAGATATGTTAAGTTTAGAATTACAGTGAGCAATGCACAGAAACCTGTCGTAATAGAGTCACTTAATCTAAAACTCGATCAAAAACAAAAAACTGACGGAGGAACCGTACAGGCAAATGCGTCAGATATAAAAGGCACATGGGTAAACTTTGCAACAGAGTTTATCGATGCGTCTGTCCCGGTTTTAACACCACAATCTAAACAACCACTTTTTGCAACATCTGACTTTAAGGATGAGCCAAAACCTAAAGGCTTTTACGTATTTTTATTTGATAAAAATGGGAATCGTGTAAGCGGTAAAGTTGGCTGGGTTGTAAAAGGAGTGTAAAGGAGCAAAAATGGCAGATTTTAACAAACCAACTGTCGATAGCGAATATACGCAATTCCCAACCGAAATTAGAGCCGCCATTAGTGCGGCTTTATCATTTTTGGATGGGGAGCACACTAATGTCCCGCTAAAAGCAAAACGCTGGAATCCATCGACAAAAATTTTTGAAGAATATAATGGTGCTCAATGGGTACCCATGGCTACAGAGTATAAACTACCCGTTGATTATAACTCACTCAAAAACAAGCCACTCCCAAACTCTGCTGTTGACGACGAAAGTGACACAAAGTTTGCGAGTTCAGCAGCCGTTAAAACGGCTTATGATAAAGCGGCGGAAGCAAAAGAAGCTGCTAGCGCTAAACAATCCCCAGCCACAACCTTAGCAGGCTATGGTATTGGAAATTTCAAAGTAGAACAAGGGCAGGGCGATGCTAATGGCTATAAAACCGATGGCAATTATTACTTAGCAAGCGGTCAAAATCTACCCGAAAATGGGGAATGGCATATTGAAGTAGTTAGCGGTGGGGCAACAAATGCGGTGCGTCAAATTGCACGTAAAGCGAATGATAACAAAATCAAAACACGCTTTTTTAATGGCTCAAATTGGTCAGAATGGAAAGATGCAGGCGGCGACGGCGTGCCTATTGGTGCAGTTGTATCATTCCCTCGTGCGGTAACCAATCCCGTTGGTTTTTTACGTGCTGATGGTTCAACATTCAGCCAACAAACCTTTCCCGATTTATACCGCACTTTGGGCAACAGCAACAAACTCCCTGATTTAACCCGTAGCGATGTGGGGATGACGGCTTATTTTGCCGTGGATAATATCCCTGCAGGCTGGATTGCCTTTGACGAGATTGCCACACAAGTTACCGAGCAACGTTACCCTGAGTTATATCGTCACTTGGTCGGTAAATATGGTTCTATTTCAAATGTGCCACTTGCGGAAGACCGATTTATTAGAAATACAGGGAATGGGTTAAATATCGGTCAGACACAAAGTGACGAGATTAAAAAGCACGTTCACAGAGTGAGAACACACTGGGCTGATTCATCTGATAGTAGTATTTTTTATGACAAAACGAAAACTGTTATAGATTCACGATTACGCACTGCAACTACAACCGATGATAATCTCAGTGATAATGGATTTATGCATCCGCTTTTAGATACCCCGATGGCAACAGGTGGAGATGAAACTCGCCCTAAATCGCTTATTCTCAAACTTTGTATAAAAGCAAAAAACACAT
>NZ_KV833414.1:23708-24528 GCF_001837655.1 Haemophilus sp. HMSC071C11
TGACGGCTTATTTTGCCGTGGATAATATCCCTTCTGGGTGGATTGCCTTTGATAGCATTCGCTCAACAGTCACACAGCAAAATTACCCAGAGTTATATCAATATCTTGTTGATAAATATAGCTCTATTTCAAATGTACCACTTGCGGAAGACCGATTTATTAGAAATACAGGGAATGGATTAAATATCGGTCAGACACAAAGTGACGAAATTAAAAAGCACGTACATAAAGTTAGAACACACTGGGTTAATTCAAGTGATAGTAATGTTTTTTATGACAAAACGAAAACTGTTATAGACTCACGATTACGCTCTGCAACTGTAACTGATGACAATCTCGGTGATAATGGATTTATGCATCCGCTTTTAGATAGCCCGATGGCTACGGGGGGAGCTGAAACAAGACCGCGAGCGATTGCTCTCAAACTTTGTATAAAAGCAAAAAACACATTTGATGACGTGCAATTTTGGGTTAAAGCATTCGGCGTTGTTGAGAACGCAGGAATTTTAGATGCGGGTACACTTGTGCAAAATATGCAAGCGTTATCTGCGAGGGTTGACCAAGAAATAAAAGAAAATAAACAATCTACTTTACAAGAAATAAACAATGCAAAAGTTGATATAAATCAGCAATTTTTGCAGGCACAAAAGAATTTATCTCAAATTGGCACATTAAAAACAGTCTGGCAAGGTAATGTAAGTTCTGGGCGTATTAATATTTCAGAAAAGTGTTTTGGTAAAACACTTATTTTGTATCTTCAGTCATCAGAAAGCCACAGGCTTGATGATAATAACAATATTGAAATTGTCAGTTTTGAAGT
>NZ_KV833415.1:0-430 GCF_001837655.1 Haemophilus sp. HMSC071C11
TTTGGTTACCTCTGGCGGAGCAGGGAGATGCACAGGCTCAAGGTGGTTTGGGCATGATGTATGAAAGAGGACTTGGCGTAAAACAAGATGATTTCAAAGCAGTGAACTGGTATCGCAAAGCGGCGGAGCAGGGGGATGCAGATGCTCAATTAAATTTGGGTGCGATGTATGCAATCGGACGTGGCGTAAAACAAGATGGTGTTGAAGCGGTGAAGTGGTTTCGCAAAGCGGCAGAGCAGGGAAATGCAAAGGCTCAAAATGGTTTGGGCATGATGTATGACGGAGGACTTGGCATAAAACAAGATTATTTCAAAGCGGTGAAATGGCATCGCAAAGCGGCGGAGCAGGGATATGGAGGTGCTCAAGTTATGTTGGGATTCTCATATCTTTCGGGAAAAGGTGTTCAAGTAAATAAATCTTTAGCCAAAGA
>NZ_KV833416.1:0-9685 GCF_001837655.1 Haemophilus sp. HMSC071C11
GGAAATATAAACATTTTATTAAAAAGTGCGGTCAAAAATACAATAATTTTCCAATTATTATTATTTTTTCCAATAGCTTGGAATAAACAGCACGATTAATGAAAACATTTCTAAACGTCCACAGATCATAGCAAAACTAAAGACTAATTTAGCACTTTCTGGAACACCAATAAAACTTTCGTGAATAAAACCAAGTCCCGGTCCTGCATTCGTTAATGTGGCGAATACGGCTCCCATCGCATCAAAAGTATTCATTCCACAAAGAATAACAGCAAAAACACACCCCCAATAAACCAGTATAAAAATAATGAAAAATGCCCAAATACTTTCTATCATTCTTGGTGCTAGACGATTTTTACCTATTCGAATTGGTTGTACTAAATTTGGATGGATTAAACTATGCAGTTCTCGATCGATTTGTTTCCACAATATAAGTGTCCGTATCGCTTTTAATCCCCCAGTTGTTGAACCACCACAACCACCAATTACCGCAGAAATTACCAGTAAAAGCCCAATAAAAGGCGGAAGATTATCAATATCAAAAATCGTATAACCAGCAGTCATTGACATTGATGTTAATTGTAATGCACCTTTTGTTACTGCCTCGTTTATATCTGAAACTAAACCATAACCATATAAAGATAGAGATACAATACCAATAAAAATAATTTGCATCGTTAGAAAAAAACGAAATTCGGGATCTTTCCAATAATTTCGCCAAATATTTCTTTTACCTAGTGCAAGAAAAGCGGAAATATGTAAACTAAAATTAACACCACCAATCAGCATAAAAATTGTTGTAACCCAATAAATGGAAGCTTGATTAAAATAGCCAATACTTGCATCGTGCGTTGAAAATCCGCCATTTGAAATTGTTGAAAAACTATGCCCAATGGCATCAAAAAGATTCATTCCTGATAGCCAATATGCAATGGCACAAAGAACAGTTAATGAAGCATAAATAATCCATAGCGCTTTCGCCACTTCTGAAATTTTAGGCAAAGATTTTTGATCTTTAAGAGGGCCTGAAGATTCTGCTCGATATAATTGTGTCCCACCAATTCCCAACAGCGGAATTATCGCCACAGCCAATACGATAATCCCCATACCACCTAACCATTGTAAAAACTGACGATAAAACAAAATAGATTTAGGTAAATTATCCAGCCCCGTCATTACCGTTGCACCAGTAGTAGTTAAGCCAGAAAATGCTTCAAATACGGCTGAAGCAATAGTTAAATGTGGTGAATCGAACAATAAAAGAGGCAATGTTGCCAAGCTTCCTAAAACTAACCAAAAAGCCACAACAATCAAAAAACCATCACGGGATCGTAATTCTTGTTTATGGTGATGGCATGGCCACCAAAGCAATGTGCCCGCTGTCAAGCTCAACATAAAAGCCTGCATAAATGCCTTGCCGCCCCCATCACCATAAATCAGAGCAACAAATGCAGGAACTAGCATCGTACCTGAAAAACACATCACAAGAATACCAATAATTCGGATAATCGATAAAATACGCACAACTATTCGCCTATCTCTAAAAGTTGAATAACCAATCTACCTGAAGACTTTTCCGTTAATTCTGAAGAAAACGCCTCTATTGTTTTTTCACTAATACCTAAAATCAAATGAATATTTGCCTGAAAACCTTGAGATAAAATCTCAACCTGATATTTTTCACAAAGTTGTTGAACCAACCTTAACTGACCATAGTCACAATCAAGTTTGAAAGGGGTTCGTTCAACTTTAATTTCGCTTTCAATCAGCTTTAACGCTTGTTGTACGCCATTGCCGTAAGCACGAACTAATCCGCCCGTTCCAAGCAAAATGCCGCCATAATAGCGAACCACCACCGCACTGATTTCACCTAATTGACTACCTTGCAATGCACTCAACATTGGCTTTCCTGCCGTTCCAGCAGGTTCGCCATCATCAGAAAAACCAAGTTGTAGAGAATCTGTTGGCTTGCCTGCTACGGCAGCCCAACAATGATGCCGAGCATTTGGATGTTCTTGTTTAATCTTTGCCCAAAAAGCTCTTGCGTCTTCTAAACCTTCGGTGTGCTGTAAATAAGTAATAAAACGGCTTTTCTTAATTTCTTCTTCAAAAACAACCGCACTTTTAGGAACGAGGTATTCCGCCATTTCTTTTTTCAAGGTAATTTCAATGACACTAGTCTATCACTGATGACTGGGATTTGTCGAAATTTTGCCGTAAGTGCGGTATGATATGGCTCTGTTTTTCAAAAGAAAAAAGAATATGTCTGAAATTTCCGTCACACAAACCCTAAATACTTTAGGATTACGTTGCCCAGAACCTGTCATGCTTGTTCGTAAAAATATTCGTCATCTTAACGATGGAGAAATACTTTTGATTATTGCTGACGATCCTGCAACAACAAGAGATATTCCAAGTTTCTGTCAATTTATGGATCACACATTACTGCAAAGTGAAGTGGAAAAGCCCCCGTTCAAATATTGGGTGAAAAGAGGAAAATAAAACATCGACCTCATTAAAGTGCGGTCGATTTTTTATAATTTTTAAAGATTACGTAAGGCTTCAATACGCTTTTCGAGTGGTGGATGGCTCATAAAGAGTTCACTGCGTTTACCATTAATCATAAAGGCATTTAAAGAACCTTCGAGATTTTGTGGTTCGTGAAGTTGTTGCAAACGTTGCAATGCCATGATCATTTTTTCTTTGCCTACTAAACTTGCTGAACCAGCATCTGCACGGAATTCGCGGTAGCGTGAGAACCACATTGCGATAATACTCGCAAGCACACCAAAGAGCATTTCCAATACCATCGAAACCAAGAAATAAATACCTGAACTGCGCGTTTCCTCTCCATTATTGTTACGCGAACTTGCCACCGCCGTTGCAATAACGCGAGATAAGAAAATCACGAAAGTATTCAATACGCCTTGCAATAACGCCATCGTCACCATATCCCCATTGGAAATATGAGAAATTTCGTGCGCTAAAACAGCTTCAGCTTCAGCCTCCGTCATGTTGTTTAATAATCCCGTACTCACTGCCACTAAAGAATTGCTTTTCGTTGCACCTGTAGCAAAAGCATTCACATCGGGAGAATGATAAATCGCCACGTCTGGCATGGGAATACCCGCTTTCTGCGCTTGGCGACTAACGGTATCAATTAACCAACGTTCAGTTTGATTACGAGGTTGAGTAATCACCTCTCCGTCTACAGAACGTAATGCCATCGTTTTAGACAGGAATAAGGAAATTAATGAGCCAGCAAAACCAAATAGCAAAGCCATAATTAAAATGCCGCCAGTGCTATTTCCTGCAATTCCAGTCACACTTAAAATAATACCTAATACCAGCATTACAGCCATATTGGTTGCCAAGAAAAGAAGAATACGCATCATAATGTGTTCTCTCAAAGTTAGGGTTAAGTATTTCCTTAGTGGGGAAAATTCATAAAAAATTCAAGGTGTAATGTAAAATTTTTGCTATCAGCAGATAAACAAAAAGTGCGGTCAAAAACATGCGAGTTTATGACCGCACTTTTAAGCAGGGATTACCAAACAGAAAATTATTTTCTTACAGCAATCGCTTCAATTTCTAATCCCACATCTTTTGGTAAACGCGCAACTTCTACGCAAGAACGAGCAGGGAAGTTAGGATGATTATTTTCTTTAAAGAAACGTTCGTATTCTGCATTAACCGCAGCAAAATCATTAAGATCTTTCACGAAAACCGTTGTTTTTACAATATCGGCTGCGGTTAAACCTGCTTTCTCGATAATCGCTTTCACGTTTTCTAAAGATTGGCGTGCTTGTGCAACGATGTCAGCTGGCACTTCGCCTGTTGCAGGATTCACTGGAATTTGCCCTGAGGTTAAAACTAGATTGCCAAGATCAACCGCTTGAACATAAGGGCCAATGGCTGCTGGTGCTTTTTCAGTATGAATAATTTGAGTCATCATTTTCTCCTTAGTTGATAAAAAATTGGGTAATTTTTACCGCACTTTTCTGTTTATTAATCAATTTCTTTTAGTATGTCATCGGGAAGTGATTCTTTGCTTTCGACTAATTTCCCATCGTTTACTTTAAATTGTAAATTTTGGTAATAAGCTTCTCGGAACGTGATATATGGATCTTGAGCTTGACGTAACAATTCTGCATTATTGAGATTTTTCGCACGGGCATCCACTGCTTGCACACCATATTTCACTAATGCCCACGGACCACCAACCCATTGCCAGAATGGATACATATAAGCCGCATCAACCACTGCACCCGTTAATTGGCGTGGTGTTGTTGCATTATAAATCGGTAGCACAATATAAGTGCCAGCATCTACGCCGTAGCTACCTAAAGTTTCCCCAAATCCACGTTGATTATCTATGCGTAATTCTTTGCTTGCGCTCGCAAAATCAATAAAACCACCTAGTCCAAATACAGTGTTAATCCAAAAGCGATTAAAGTGAACAAATGCTTTTTTCGGTTCACCTTCAATTAATCGGTTTATGAAACTGACTGGCTCATCAAGATTATTTGCGATGCCAGCAAGACCAGAAGAAATCGGCTTAGGCACATAGTTATTCCAACCTTTTGCAGCGGGTTCTAGCACATAGCGATCTATAACATTATAGTTAAATTTCCACATTGTTCGATTGAAGTCTTCAAGGGAATCATTACGCTCACTTGCTTGTTTCGTGGCGTTGTGATTTGCACAACCTGTTAGTGCAATGGCACTCAAAAGTGCGGTCAAAATTACCTTTGTTTTCATTTTTGATCCTTACATAAATATGGGATTATTCTACCTAATTTGTGAAATAACAACAAATTTTGCGTATAAAAACACTCTTTTATGCTGTTTCAACAAACATTAAAAACAAAAAACCGCACTACAAAAGTGCGGTTATATTTTAATCATTTCTTAGTGTATTTTTTCAACTTGACCAAATTCAAGCTCAACTGGTGTAGCACGGCCAAAGATTGATACAGACACTTTTAAGCGACCTTTTTCATAATCCACTTCTTCTACTGTACCATTAAAATCAGCAAATGGCCCTTCAGTCACACGAACTTCCTCTCCCGGATGATATTCATTACGATGACGAGGTTTATCAGTATTTTGTTCAAGACGATTTAAAATAGTATCCGCTTCACGTTTGGAAATAGGTGCAGGTTTATCTGGTGTACCACCGATAAAACCCATCACTCTTGGCACACTTTTTACTAAATGCCAAGTTTCATCATTCATTTCCATTTCTACAAGTACATAACCTGGAAAAAATTTACGTTCACTTTTGCGACGTTTACCTGCTACATTTTCCACCACTTCTTCAGTTGGCACTAAAACTTCACCAAATTGATCTTCCATTTGTTGTTGTTTTATGTATTCACGTAAAGTTAGAGCTACACGACTTTCAAAGCCAGAAAACGCTTGTAATACATACCAACGTTTTTTTGATACTGTTGTTTCTTCAGTCATTTTAGAATCTCAAATCAGTTAAGAAATTAATCACTGTCACAATAATCGAATCTACTGCCCAAAAGAAGAGAGAAGCAATCATTGTTACCCCGATAACGATCAATGTTGTTTGACGCGCTTCAGCACGGGTTGGCCATACGACTTTACGCGCTTCTGTACGAGAGTCATTAAAGAACGCACGTGCTTTTGTTCCTTGATTAGTAATTGCCGCTAAAATAAATGCAATGACTAATGCAATAGCCATACCAATAACACGAATCGGTAAAGAATAGATTTGTTGGAAATAAATATTCCCAATTGCCGCAGCAGCAAAAAAGATCACAACTAAAACCCAAAGGAATGTATTTAAACCTTTAGATTTGCCTTCAACGATCACTTCTTGCGTATTTTTCTTTTTATCAACAATTTCGGTTGCCATAGAATTGAATCCGTTTTAAATGGAAATGTAAAAAATAATGCCATAAGAACGTGCGATTGTAGCATTTTCTTTTCGCCTTGCCTATTGAAAATAAGCATCAACATAGAAAATCTGGCGAAAACAACCGCACTTTTGCGATTAAATCTAATATTCTAATTTTGGCGCAAGATTATCTACAATTGTCGATTCATCAACGATAACTTTTTGTAAATTCTCAAGAGACGGTAGATCATACATTGTATCTAACAACACTGCTTCTACGATAGAACGTAAGCCACGCGCACCCGTTTTTCTTTCAAGTGCTTTTTTCGCCATTGCTTTTAATGCTTCTGGTGTGAAATCCAATTCTACTTTTTCCAATCCAAATAAGGCTTGATATTGTTTAATTAATGCGTTTTTTGGTTTTGTGAGAATTTGTATCAGCGCATCTTCGTCTAATTCACTTAATGGGGCAATCATTGGCAAGCGTCCGATAAATTCTGGAATTAAACCAAATTTCATCAAATCATCAGGTTCAACTTGACGGAATAATTCAGAAAGAGATTGTTGTTTTTCATCTTTTTCAACTTTGGCATTAAAACCAATACTCGTACTGGTTTGAGTGCGTTTATCAATAATTTTATCTAATCCTGCAAATGCACCGCCGCAAATAAAGAGAATTTTAGACGTATCCAATTTTACCATTTCTTGTTGTGGATGTTTACGACCGCCTTGAGGTGGAATGGAAGCTATTGTACCTTCAATAAGTTTTAATAAAGCCTGTTGCACCCCCTCTCCTGAAACATCTCGAGTAATTGATGCGCCTTCCGATTTACGGCTAATTTTATCAATTTCATCAATATAAATAATGCCTTTCTCTGCTTTTTCAGTATCGTATTCACAATTTTGCAAAAGTTTCTGTAATACATTCTCTACATCTTCTCCCACATAACCAGCTTCCGTTAATGTGGTTGCATCTGCCATCGCAAAGGGTACATTTAAACGACGAGCTAATGTTTGCGCAAGTAACGTTTTTCCGCTACCTGTAGGGCCTATAAGTAAAATATTACTTTTGCCAAGCTCTACATCATTGCTTTCATAGTTAGTTCGCAAGCGTTTATAATGATTATAAACTGCCACAGAAAGCACTTTTTTCGCATAATCTTGACCAATAACATAATCATCCAGATGGGCGCGAATTTCGTGAGGCGTTGGCAATTTATCTTTATTTTCGACCGCACTTTCCTCTAGGTTTTCATCATTACTTTCTTCAAGCATTGAGTGACAAAGTTCAATACATTCATTACAAATATAACCGCCTGTGCCAGCAATTAATTTATCTACTTCGCCTTTTTCTTTTCCGCAAAAAGAGCAGTGCAAATCTTTATCTTTGTCTGTCATTGTATACCCTTAACGTTTAACCAAGACTTCATCCACCAAACCATACGCTTGTGCTTCTTCAGCTGACATAAAATTATCGCGGTCGGTATCTTTCTCAATACGCTCAATACTTTGTCCAGTATGGAATGCTAAACGATCATTTAAGGTGTGTTTAATTTTCAAAATTTCTTGTGCGTGAATTTGAATATCCGATGCTTGACCACGGAAACCACCCAAAGGTTGATGAATCATCACTCGTGCATTAGGCAATGCAGCTCGTTTGCCAGCAGTTCCGCCAGCAAGCAAGAATGCGCCCATTGAACAGGCTTGACCAATACAAAGAGTGCGAATATCTGGCTTAATAAATTGCATTGTGTCGTAAATTGCCATACCTGCGGTCACAGAACCGCCTGGAGAGTTGATATAAATATTGATGTCTTTAGTTGGATCTTCCGATTCTAAAAAAAGAAGCTGCGCCACAATTAAATTTGCCATACGATCTTCCACTTCTCCACTTAGGAAAATCACACGTTCTTTTAATAAACGGGAATAAATGTCGTACGAACGTTCGCCACGCGAAGTCTGTTCAACGACCATAGGAATTACACTCATTTTCTTACCTTTTTCATTAAAACTGCTAATTATTTTATCGTAAATAACCCACAAATAAAAATGCGATCGCTTTTATTAAAAAGAGCGACCGCACTTTTATTCAATCATAATAATATTACTTATTATGCTTGTGGATTCATAATTTCATCGAATGAAGAAACTTTTTCTGTTACTTGTGCTTTTGCAAGTACTGCATCAACAGCTTGTTCTTCCAATACTACATTGCGAATATTATTCATTAACTCTTCGTTTTTACTGTAATATTCCACAACTTCTGCTGGCTGCTCGTAAGCTGATGCAATATCTGCAATCATTGCTTTAGCGCGTTCTTCATCAGCTTTTAATTCATTAGATTTAATCACTTCAGAGAATAATAAACCCACTTGCACACGACGAGTTGCTTCCGCTTCAAATAATTCACGTGGTAACTGTGCAGTTTGTTGTGCATTACCGCCAAAACGTTGAGCTGCTTGATTACGTAATACATTAATTTCTTCTTCTACTGCAGAAGCTGGCACATCAATCGGATTTTGTTCAATTAAACCATTGATTACTTGTTGTTTAACACGAGAAACTAACGCATTTTTCAATTCACGTTCCATATTTTTACGGATTTCTGCACGCAAATCAGCAACAGACTTAGTATTAGGGCCAAATTTAGCAACAAATTCATCTGTTAATTCAGGCAACACCATATTTTCGATTTTTTTCAAAGTAATCGCAAATTTTGCTGCTTTACCTTTCAAGTTTTCTGCGTGGTATTCCGCTGGGAAAGTCACATCAATATCAAATTGCTCACCTGCTTTATGACCAACAATTCCTTCTTCAAAACCTGGAATCATACGACCTTGACCCATAAATAATACGAAGTCAGTAGCTTTACCACCTTCAAATTCTTCGCCATCTACAGAGCCAACAAAGTCAATAGTAACGCGATCATCTGCTTTTACAACATCTTGACTTTCAGCCCAAGTAGCTTGTTGTTTACGTAACACATCGATCATTTTATCAATGTCAGCTTCCGTGATTTCAACAGTTGGTTTTTCAACTTTGATATTTTCTAAACCTTGTAATTTAACTTCTGGATAAACCTCGAAAGTTGCAGTGAAAACTAAGTCTTTACCTTCTTCAAAAGTTTCAATAGCAAAAGTTGGACGACCTGCAATATTAATTTTTTCTGCAATAACAGCATCAAAAAAATGACGTGGTAATAAATCGTTTAATACATCTTGACGAATTGACGCACCAAAACGTTGTTCAATGATATGGGCAGGAACATGACCTTTACGGAAACCATCTACGCGCACATTTTTTGCAGCACGTTTAAATTCTTCACGAACGGCTTTAGAGACAATTTCAGTTGGAACGGTAATCGCTACGCGGCGTTCTAAACCTTGAGTTGTTTCAATATTTAATGACATTTGTTACCTCAATTAATTTGCACTCGGTCAAATCCACACCGAACACGTTTGTTAAATAAAAAGACGCTCAATTATAACGAAAGAAATCTACGCAGTCGATAAAAGAGTGATTAAAAATTGCATTTTGATAATTTTAAAATACGACTTACAAACAAAAGTGCGGTTAAAAATGATTTTCTTTTATGCTCATATAAAGCAATTAGGATTTTGTACTTATTATACTTTTTTTTGATATTGATTAAATAAATTCAATTATTTAATATGTATAATAATTATTATCATTAAAAAATAAGGAAACCTATGACCAACTTTAAATTCAGCCTGCTTGCTTGCTCTATTGCATTTGCATTAAATGCAAGCACAGCTTATGCTGCCCAACCAACCAACCAACCAACCAACCAACCAA
>NZ_KV833417.1:0-1254 GCF_001837655.1 Haemophilus sp. HMSC071C11
CAATGTCTAAAGAAAAATTTGAACGTACAAAACCGCACGTAAACGTGGGTACAATCGGCCACGTTGACCACGGTAAAACAACTTTAACAGCAGCAATCACAACCGTATTAGCAAAACACTACGGTGGTGCAGCGCGTGCATTTGACCAAATTGATAACGCGCCAGAAGAAAAAGCGCGTGGTATTACCATCAACACTTCACACGTTGAATACGATACACCGACTCGCCACTACGCACACGTAGACTGTCCGGGACACGCCGACTATGTTAAAAATATGATTACTGGTGCGGCTCAAATGGATGGTGCTATTTTAGTAGTAGCAGCAACAGATGGTCCTATGCCACAAACTCGTGAACACATCTTATTAGGTCGCCAAGTAGGTGTTCCATACATCATCGTATTCTTAAACAAATGCGACATGGTAGATGACGAAGAGTTATTAGAATTAGTAGAAATGGAAGTTCGTGAACTTCTATCTCAATATGACTTCCCAGGTGACGATACACCAATCGTACGTGGTTCAGCATTACAAGCGTTAAACGGCGTAGCAGAATGGGAAGAAAAAATCCTTGAGTTAGCAAACCACTTAGATACTTATATTCCAGAACCAGAACGTGCGATTGACCAACCGTTCCTTCTTCCAATCGAAGATGTGTTCTCAATCTCAGGTCGTGGTACTGTAGTAACAGGTCGTGTAGAACGTGGTATCATCCGTACAGGTGATGAAGTAGAAATCGTCGGTATCAAAGATACAGCGAAAACTACTGTAACTGGTGTTGAAATGTTCCGTAAATTACTTGACGAAGGTCGTGCAGGTGAAAACATCGGTGCATTATTACGTGGTACCAAACGTGAAGAAATCGAACGTGGTCAAGTATTAGCGAAACCAGGTTCAATCACACCACACACTGACTTCGAATCAGAAGTGTACGTATTATCAAAAGATGAAGGTGGTCGTCATACTCCATTCTTCAAAGGTTACCGTCCACAATTCTATTTCCGTACAACAGACGTGACTGGTACTATCGAATTACCAGAAGGCGTGGAAATGGTAATGCCAGGGGATAACATCAAGATGACAGTAAGCTTAATCCACCCAATCGCGATGGATCAAGGTTTACGTTTCGCAATCCGTGAAGGTGGCCGTACAGTAGGTGCAGGCGTTGTTGCGAAAATCATCAAATAATAGATGAACTCTTGAATGTCTTAAAGATAAAAGACAGAAGAAGTAAAAAGAAAAGTGCGGAGAAAAT
>NZ_KV833418.1:0-91611 GCF_001837655.1 Haemophilus sp. HMSC071C11
ACTGCAAAAAAGGTGTTGTAATTGTTGTTTGTCATATTTTATTGTGGGTTTGTACTAGTATTAAGAGAACGCTGTAGCGCGGATTTTAGTCCACAGCAAAAATCAGTATTATTGAATAGGACTAAAGTTCACTTTACTAGTGGTTGAATAATTTCGGCGTTGAGACCAAATTACTGTATTTATAGAAGATAGAGATGAGTTGTTAATGGGGCAATAAGTGGGCGATAAATAGGCAATGTTTGTGGTTACTTCGTTTTTACTAAGCAATAACACTGACGAATTAGTTATCATTGCCCCATATTTTTCACTGATTTTAGGAAACCTTGGGCGGTATCAAATACAGAGGATTTTCCCTGAGCTTGTAAAATCATATCGGACATTTCTCGGAAGGCACCTTTTCCGCCATGGGTGGAAAGTACATGATCAACAGCATTCTTCACATAAATAGGAGCATCAGCCACTGCAAAAGAAGTTCCACAAACAGCAAAGGCGGGGAGATCTACGCTATCATCGCCAATATAAGCGGTCTGCTCGGCAGTGACGCCAGCTTGTTTCATCAGATCAAAACAAGCGGTTTCTTTTTCAAGTTTGCCAAGAAAGAATAATTTAATACCAAGATCGGCAATGCGACGACGTAAAATAGGGGAGTCGCGACCAGAAAGCACTGCCACTTGAATACCCGCGTCCATCAGCATTTTTATGCCTAAACCATCGCGAACGTGAAAACTTTTGATGGCTTCGCCATTGGCATCATAATGGAGTTGCCCATCAGTGAGTACACCATCTACATCAGTAATAACAAATTTAATATTTTCTAGTTTTTGTTGCATTGGGATTCCTTAGCTTGAAAATTCCACTAAACCCACCACGTGATTTTCATCATTAACAACCACTAGCGAGTGAATTTTTTTCGCTTTCATAAAGTCTTCTGCTTTGGATAAAAATTCGTCTTGATGAATGGTTTTTGGTGAACTTGTCATAAAGTCTTTGGCTGTTTTATTCAACGTTTCTGCACCATTGGCGGTAAGCGCGCGGCGAATATCGCCATCCGTGATAATGCCTTTAAGTTGCTCATTTTCCATCACCAAGGCAACGCCCATTCGCCCTTCATTCATGACTGTGAGGCAGTCAGTAAAATTGGTGGTCGGTAAAATTGTTGGTAGGCGAGTTTGCATTTGATCTTTCACTTTACATAATAAACGACGACCAAGACTGCCACCTGGATGGAATTTGGCAAAATCCGCAGGTTGGAAATTGCGTGCCGTAATAAGCGATACGGCGAGTGCATCGCCAAGCGCAAGTGTAACAAGTGCGGAGGTTGTTGGCGCGAGATTATTTGGACAGACTTCACGCTCAACAGTAATATCTAAAACATAATCTGCGTGACGTGCGAGTGTGGAATTTTTGTTACTGGTTACGGCAATAATTTTATTACCGAAATTTTTTAAACTTGGAATCAGTTTATTGACATCATCAGTTTCTCCGCTATAGGAAATTAACATCACAATATCAATTGGTTTTAACATACCTAAATCGCCGTGAAAGGCTTCTGTTGGATGTAAAAAGAAACTTGGTGTGCCAGTAGAGGCAAAGGTAGCCACCATTTTTTTCCCAATTAAACCGGATTTCCCTATTCCGCCGATGACTAATCGACCTTTGCAAGCAAGGATTAAATCCACGACTTGATTAAAATCCTCGCCTAAACGTTGGCTGAGTTGCAAAAGCGCGTTGCTTTCCACAGAAAGGGAATTCTGTGCAATTTTTAGATAGTTCATTTTTCTTCCTAAAAGTGCGGTTGAAATTGGCGTTATTTTAGCGAAATCATAAAAAAATACGAATGAAAAATTAGGCATTATTGTTTATAAGATTGATGAGCAATATCTAAAAATTGGGGATTTTATTGACCGCACTAATGATTGCCCCTATACTACGCGCCGAGTTGGTTAGACAATCGCTGGTTTATTGAAGCCCTTAACCGTATTTATACGACCTAGTGGGACAAGTAAACGAGAGGAAAGTCCGAGCTACACAGGGCAGAGTGCCGGATAACGTCCGGGCGGCGTGAGCCGACGACCAGTGCAACAGAGAGCAGACCGCCGTGTAAACGGTAAGGGTGAAAGGGTGCGGTAAGAGCGCACCGTGCCTCCGGTAACGGTTGGCAGCAGGGTAAACTCCACTCGTAGCAAGACCAAATAGGAACTCAATGGGTGGCCCGTCCAGAGTTCGGGTAGGTTGCTTGAGCGGCAGAGTAATTTGTCGCCTAGAGGAATGATTGTCCACGACAGAACTCGGCTTATCGACCAACTCAAATTTTTATAGAAATGACCGCACTTTAGTTTGTTTTTCGGAATAGATTAAAGTGCGGTTATTTTTTGATGAATATTGAATTATTTTTCGTTTAATACACGTGGAAATAAAATATTATTTTCCAAATGAATATGGTGCATTAAATCATCAATAAATTCATTAATACCGCTATATAAGGCTTTCCAACTGAAACAAGCATCAGCTGGTGGCGTGCAGTTATTAGTAAGCGATTTGATCGCTTCTACATCTTGTCCCGCTTCATCGTGTTCCATTTCCATTACACGAATTGGCATTGAGGCCATAGCATAATTCCCCATTTTGATCATTGGGAACAAAATTTGTTCTTCTTTCATTAAATGCTGGCTAAGTTCAGCATATATTTTTTCTAATTGTGCGGCTACGCCGACAGGGCAATCATCACGATCACCATGTACATTTTCTACTTTCTCCGCCAATGTAATTAATTCAGGGAGTTGTTCACGGTGGCGATTATGAAAACGAGTAATAATGTGATCGATCATTTCTGCATAAGATGCCGAAGTCCAATCTTTATCATTATTTTCTGCTTTACTTTGTTGTAAATCAGTTAAACGTTTTTCAATTTCAGCAAGGTTAAGATTCTTTTGTTGTGCCGCGACTTCTAATAATACAGAACCTCCGCAGCAAAAATCTAAATCATATTCACGAAAAATTTTAGTTGCACCTGGAATTGAAACAGCGAGTTCGCTAAGTTTTTGTTGGGCAAAAGACATAAATCACTCCTATATTGATTAAGTAAAAATAAATCCGATTAAAATAGTAGGGTATTTTTCTGATTATGAAAAGTAGAGAGATTTATTTATTGATTAAATTATGATTTAAATCAATAAAAATACCTCATAATAATCAGCTAAAAATTTATGGTTATTTACATAAATAGGATTAATTATCACTAATGAGCCCGCTTTAAATTCATTGTGTATTTTTTTATATAATTGATTTTTATGAATTTGGGAAAATACTGATTTTCATCAATATTATTGATTGTGTTTATGAAGTGAAATCTTTTAGAATGGCGTTAAGTTAAATTTAACGCATAACTCCGAGCTTGTTTGGCCTAAGTTTCATCGAAATACGGCGACAAGCCAATAACGCAGTTCGTTATTCAGGGATACGCTGGAAACGGTTTATCCTCTCCGTATTTAGAAAGGTGTAAAATGCAATCCATTCCTATTAAAAACGTAGGAGAGTCTCGCTTAGTCGATCCTTTCCAACGTCAATATTACTATCTACGACTGTCGATTACTGATCAGTGTAATTTTCGTTGTACCTATTGTTTACCTGATGGTTATCAACCCGAAGCTAACAAACCAAGTTTCTTAACCTTAAAAGAAATTATCCATCTTGCTCAAGCGTTTGCTGAAATGGGCACAGAGAAAATCCGTTTAACGGGTGGCGAACCGACTTTACGCAAAGATTTTATTTCTATTGCCGAAAGCATTGCTAACATTGATGGCATTCGTCAATTAGCCGTCACGACAAACGGCTATCGCATGGCAAAAGATGTGGCTGATTGGAAGCAAGCAGGGATTACGTCTATTAACGTTAGTGTTGATAGCCTTGATCCGAAAATGTTCCATCAAATTACAGGTATCAATAAATTTGATGACGTGATGCGTGGTATCGATCGTGCATTTGAAGTGGGTTACAACAAAGTCAAAGTTAATTCAGTTTTGATGAAAAATCTGAATGATAAAGAATTTGAACAATTTCTCGCTTGGGTGAAAGATCGCCCAATTCAAATGCGCTTTATTGAGTTGATGCAAACGGGCGAAATGGATAGTTTCTTTGATAAATTCCATCTTTCAGGACAAGTCTTAGCGGATAAATTGCTGAAAAATGGTTGGACATTACAGCATAAATCTCACACTGATGGTCCTGCTAAAGTATTCACGCATCCTGATTATGCAGGCGAAATTGGCTTAATTATGCCTTATGAGAAGAATTTCTGTGCAAGTTGCAATCGTTTAAGAGTGTCAGCAAAAGGTAAACTTCATCTTTGTTTATTTGGCGAAGAAGGCATTGAATTACGTGATTTATTGCAGTCGCACGAACAGCAAGGTATTTTACAGGCTCGTATTTTTGCCGCACTTCAAGGCAAACGTGAACATCATTATTTGCATATCGGCGATACTGGTGTAAGAAATCATTTAGCTTCTATTGGTGGCTAAAAAGCAAAGTGAGATGAATGGTAATATTCATCTGCGTTCTTTTGTCGCTTATTTAAAACATTTAATATTTTAACCGCACTTTTATCATATTATGACTACATTTACACATATCAATTCTCAAGGCGAAGCCAATATGGTGGATGTTTCTGCAAAGGCAGAGACAGTTCGTGAAGCCCATGCTGAAGCCATCGTTACCATGTCTAAAGAAACCCTTGCTATGATCGTGGAAGGTAAACATCACAAAGGCGATGTTTTTGCTACGGCTCGTATTGCGGGTATTCAAGCTGCAAAACGTACTTGGGAGCTTATCCCGCTTTGCCATCCGTTGTTACTTTCCAAAGTGGAAGTAAATTTAGAACCGTTACTTGAAACCAATCAAGTTCGTATTCAATCTCTTTGCAAATTAACTGGAAAAACTGGCGTAGAAATGGAAGCACTAACTGCCGCAAGCGTAGCAGCCTTAACCATTTACGATATGTGTAAAGCTGTGCAGAAAGACATTGTGATTGAGAAAGTTCGCCTGTTAGAAAAGTGCGGTGGAAAATCAGGCCATTTTATTGCGGAGGAAAAATAAGATGTTAAATATTTTATTTTTTGCTCAAACTCGTGAATTAATTGGCATTGATGCCATTCAATTAGAAGATGATTTTGCCACTGCGGAAGCGGTGCGTGAACACCTTGCTCAAAAGAGCGATAAATGGGCATTGGCACTGGAAAAAGGTAAACTTTTAGTGGCAATTAATCAAACCTTAATGCCTTTAGAAAGTGCGGTAAAAAATGGCGATGAAATTGCCTTTTTCCCACCAGTAACAGGGGGCTAAATGACGGATATTCAAATTGCGGTACAAGAACAACCTTTTGATCAAAATGCCGTTTACCAATGGCTTTCTGAGCAACATTCAATTGGTGCAACGGTTATATTTGTTGGCAAAGTACGCGATCTTAATTTAGGCGATGCAGTATCTAGTTTGTATTTAGAACATTATCCCGCAATGACTGAAAAAGCGTTGAATGAAATTGTTGCACAAGCGAAAGCGCGTTGGGATATTCAACGTGTATCGGTAATTCATCGTGTTGGGCTTTTACAAACTGGCGATGAAATTGTTTTAGTGGGGGTAAGTTCCGCACATCGTGGAGATGCTTATCACGCCAATGAATTCATTATGGATTTTTTAAAATCTAAAGCACCATTTTGGAAAAAAGAACAAACCAATCAAGGCGAGCGTTGGATTGAAGCAAGAGAGAGTGATAAAGAAGCATTAGAAAAATGGTAATAGCTTATCTGCACCCTAATTCATTAAGGTGCAGATTAAATATTTTCATTTATATTATTTTGATAACGCGCCACTTCCCCAAGTTTGCACTTTTTCAGGGCGGTTTATTTGAAGCAAGAAACGTTTGTTGGGCTGCGCTTGCGGTTGAATTTCTTTTTCTGCTGGTGTGGAGAAAGAAATCCCACCTTTTAGCAACTGCTGAACGCTACCCGTATTAAATACCGCACCTTTCCAGCCTAAGCTAAAGTCGTAGCCTGATGCGATCCAAAATTCTGTGTTTTGTCGAACAAGATGGCTATATTTCGGCATAATTGTAATATGCACTAATACACGATCACCAAGACTATTAAGTTCAAATTTTTTCACTGTGCCAACTTCTACACCTCGATAAAGAATTGGCGAACCTTCACTTAAATTCATCGCATCACGCGTTTCTAAAATAAACGGTGTGCCATTGCTAAATTTATTACGCTGTGGTGCCGTTTGCGCTAAATTAAATTGTGTTTTTGTGTTGCCATTACCAATTTCAATATCAATATAAGATTGTAATAAACTATCAAGGTTATCTATTCCACCTGCTGAAATTTGTGGCGAGATTATCGTAAAGTGAGAACCTTCTTTTGCAATTATATTCATATAATTTGGATTTATTAGGGCTTTTGCAGTGATGCGTTTCGCTTTTGCATCAAGCTGAATGCTGTCAATTTGCCCCACATCTAAGCCTAAATAACGCAGATTCATTCCTTTGCTAAGATTAGTTGCATCATCTGTGATTAACGTGATGACAAACCCGATAGATTTTGCATAGCTTTCATTTGCATAAAGTGTTCGATTATTGCCTGAACCACCATTATCAAAGCTAATCGCCCCTTTTAAGGAACGTGCAAGTGGTGTTGCTTGAATACTAATGCCTTTCGGTGTGACATCAATCTTCGCCGCACTTTCTACCCAAAAACGGCTTTTATTTGTCAATAAATGTTGATAGGCAGGATAAATATAAATTTCTACATCAAAGCTATTCGTTTTAGGTTTAATACTTAAAATTTTTCCTACTTCAAATTGACGATATAGGACGAGAGAGCCTTTATCAATACTTGGTAATGTTTGGGTATGTAAGGTTATTGTTGGCGTAAGAATATCGCCTGTGATACCGTGTTCTGCATTGCTAATATTTTGATAAAGTGGATAACTGGTTTTAGCTTTTCCCTGAGCTTGTTTTGTTAGTACTCGAACACCACCTTGTAACCATTTTTCTGGTGTCGCGGATTCAAAACGCAATCCATCTAATCCAATGCTTATATCGAAATTGGTTGCAGCCACAAATTGAGTATCTTCGTGAATTAAATTACGGTATTCAGAGGCAATTGCTGCTTTAAATTGCACGCCATTTACATCAATTGTTTGTGAAACAATTTGCCCAATTATCATATTGTTATAAAACACATTTTGCCCTTCGCTGACGCCGTAATTCTCTGGCGCAGTGAGGGTTAAAACTAACGTGTTAGGTGCATTGAGTAATAATTCATTTTCTTTAATCACGTTAAATTGATGTTTAGTTTCGCCGTCTCCCGCAATCACATCAAAATATTCGTCACGAAAGAATTTTTTTGGTTCTGCTAAATTGCCTAGATCCATTTTTTTATTGCGTAGGACAATTTTACTATTTGCTTTAAACAAAGAGGCTTGGTTTGGATCGATCAATAAACTGCCTTCTAAAATTTCATCGTTATTTTCCACCGCACTTAGCTTGGCGAGAATCCCTATAGCATTATCTTGAGAATAAACTTCCGTTTGCCCTGCAATAAGAGCGGTAGAGGCAGGAATAGTTATCTTAATTTCAATCCCACGTTTAGCCGCTTTTAAATTGGTATAGAGCGTGAAATGACTATTTTCATCTGCTTTTGGGCTGTCAGCTGGAGAGTCAAAAGAAACCGCCCCCTGTACAACGGCATTTAAACTTTCTACATTTAGATTTAAGCCTGACGGGCTAATATTAGCGTTAATGCCACTAATATTCCAAAAGCGTGAATCTTTTTTCACAAACTTGGCATAGGCTTTATCAATGACCACATCTATTTCTACTTTATTGTTTTTATTAATACGGTAATCATAGATTTTTCCTACAGGTAATTTTTTAAAATACACGGACGCACCAATAGAAATCGAACCTAAATCATCAGAAATTAAGTGGATCAACAAGTCTCCTGCTGAAACTTGCGCAATAGGCCCTTGTTCTTCTGCTATAAATTCATCTTCACGATCGCCATCACCCGGTTGAAGAGTGATGTAATTACCTGACACGAGAGAATCTAATCCTGAAATGCCTGCAAGGGAAACATTTGGTTGTACAAGCCAAAATTTTGTGTCTTCACGTAAAATATTTGAAGCCTCAGGATTGATATTTGCAATAACTTCTACTTTTTGTAGGTTATCAGTGAAATGAACTTCTTTTACTATGCCAATTTGTAATCCTTGATAACGAATTTGAGTTTTATCTGCCACAATGCCAGAACCATTAGCAAAAGTAATTGTAATGCTAGTACCGCGTTCTTTCACAATTTGGAAGAATAAAATTGCCCCGATACATAATGCGATAAAAGGCAATAGCCAAAAAGGCGAAATGCGTTTTGTTTTACGTAAGTTGGCTGTTATTTCTTGATATTTTTCTTCTATTGAGGAGGAATTATTTTTCTCTGTCATAAATTTTCCAAATTAATTTGCTATCAAATTGTGAGGTGGAAAGCATAGTGCAAAATACGGCTGCGCCAAAATAAAATGCGCCTGGCCCTACGGTAAAATTAATGATTTCTCCGCGTGTGACAAGCGACATCATTAAGGCTAATACAAATAAATCGAGCATAGACCAGCGTCCAACAAAATGTACTAGATGTAATAAACGCATTTGCCATTTAATAGAATGTTGCCATTTAAAATGCACGCAAGCAAGTAAATAAAGCATAATAAAAATTTTGCTGATAGGCACGAAAATACTGGCAAAAAACACAACAAAAGCAACAAAATAACTACCTGATTTAACAAATGAAATAACCCCAGAAATTAACGTATCTTCAGATAATGCACCTGTTAAATAAATGCCAGATATAGGTAATAAATTTGCAGGAAAAAGCATAATAATCCCTGCAATTAAGGTTGCCCAAGTCGCTTGTAATTTTAGCTTATCCGATGTATTAAGAGGCGATTGGCAGCGGGGACAACAAATTTTTTGTTGATGATCGTAATAGATAGATTTTTGCGTAAATGTGTAATGGCAAGCAGGACATAATTCAACAGCTTGTTTTGTATAAACTGGAGTACATTCAGGATAAAATTCCTGCCATAAGGCGGAAAGATTAAGTTTGATAAAAAGCAGTGTGGTTAAAAGTGCGGTAAAAATAAAAGGAATTAAATAAATATTAATTTCTAATGTTGCATATTCGCGTACTTTAAATATGGTTACCCCAAGTGCCACTAAATAAACATCAAACATTACCCAAGCTTTAATGTAACCAAGAAATAGTAAAACACTACGTGGTTTTATCTGAAAAATCTTAGCCAGCCAAAGCATAATAACTAAAAGTGCAAAAGTAATCGGCATTACTACTGCACAAATAAAGATCATAAACGCGGTGTATTCATAACCACCCACTGCCATTTTCCAAATGCCATCCCAAATAGAGGCGTCAATTTTAATGCCTAATAAATGTAAACTTAATAAGGGGTAGTTCAAGGAAAAGGGCATTAATATCAAAATAGATAATGCAATCATTGCACAACGATGTAATGACCACCTCGTACCACTTTCTAATAGATGATGACAACGTGGGCATTCGGCTTGTTCATTTGATTGAAGAATAGAAGGCACGTTAATGCAAGCATCACATTCTGTGCATTTTAAAATTTTAAATGGAGGCGAAGTTAGCTTTGTTTTAGGCACGCTTGTGGTCTTTCTTTATAAATCAAAAACGTGCCATTCTATCGTTGTTTTAACGTATTTGTGAAGTCTTGGCGTTATTTTTGTGTGAAATTTATTCAGCATAACGGGATCCGTTGTTAATTTTGTAAAAAGTGCGATAAACTAGGCAAATCTTTATTTTATTAATAGCCTCAAGGATATAACTATGACTGACACACAATTATCATCTCAAGTTACAGATGTGCAAACGGAAGTGCAAAAATTAACCAACGCAAAAGCTATCATTACTTATTTAGCAGAAAAATTTCCTCTTTGCTTTGTTTTAGAGGGCGAAGCAAAACCATTAAAAATAGGTTTATTTCAAGATTTAGCTGAAGCATTACAAGATGATGAACGCGTAAGTAAAACCCAATTGCGTCAGGCTCTTCGCCAATACACATCAAATTGGCGTTATTTATATGGCTGTCGTGAAGGTGCAGTGCGTGTTGATTTACAGGGTAATCCTGCGGGTGTATTAGATGCAGAACACGTTGCTCACGCTGCACAGCAACTTGCTGAAGCGAAAGCGCGTTTTGCGGAAAAACGTAAAGCAGAAGCTGCAGCTAAAAAAGCACAACAAAAAAAGCATCCGCGTAAACCTGCGAATAAAAACCTTAAAAAAGAGAGTAAATTATCACTAAGTGCGGTTGATTTTTCACAAATTTCTGTTGGTTCTGTTGTGAAAGTTAAAGCTGGAGATAATGCTAAAAAAGCAACAGTGGTAGAAGTATTAAAAGATTCAGCACGTGTTGAACTTGAAAATGGTTTGATTATGAACGTTGCTGCAGATCGTTTATTTGCTTAATAAATAAAAATTGACTCGGAAATGGTTATGAAATTTAAAATGTCAAAAAATGTGATTTGTTATGCGTGGTTATCGGTGTGTTTGAGCAGTGCAATTCCTGCATTTGCTGTACAACCTACATTAAAACCAAGTGACATTAGTATTCCAGCGATAAGTGAAGAAAGCCAGTTGGCAACTAAGCGTGCAACGACAAGATTAACTCAATCCCATTATCGTAAGATTAAATTAGATGATGATTTTTCCGAGAAAATTTTTGATCGTTATATTAAAAATTTAGATTTTAGCCACAATACTTTTTTGCAGTCTGATATAGACGAACTTCGTCAAAAATATGGTACTAAGTTAGATGAACAGTTGAGTCAAGGCGATCTTTCTGCGGCGTTTGACATTTATGATGTAATGATGAAACGTCGCTATGAACGTTATACTTATGCGTTATCTTTATTAGATAAAGAGCCTGATTTAAATGGTCAAGATCAAATTGAAATTGATCGTGAAAAAGCGGCTGCGCCACAAACTGAAGCTGATGCGAATAAACTTTGGGATGCTCGTGTAAAAAATGACATTATTAATCTTAAATTAAAAGATAAAAAATGGTCAGAAATCAAAGCAAAGCTTACAAAACGCTATAATTTAGCCATTCGTCGTTTAACGCAAACAAAAGCAGACGATATTGTTCAAATTTATTTGAATGCTTTTGCGCGTGAAATTGATCCTCACACCAGTTATCTTTCCCCAAGAACAGCGAAAAGTTTTAATGAAAGTGTGAATCTTTCCTTGGAAGGCATTGGGGCTACTTTACAATCAGAAGATGATGAAACTAGCATAAAATCTCTTGTACCTGGTGCGCCAGCGGAACGTAGTAAAAAGCTGCATCCTGGGGATAAAATCATTGGCGTTGGGCAAGCAACAGGCGATATTGAAGATGTTGTTGGTTGGCGTTTAGAAGATTTGGTAGAAAAAATTAAAGGGAAAAAAGGCACTAAAGTTCGCTTGGAAATTGAGCCTGCTAAAGGGGGAAAATCACGTATTATTACTTTGGTGCGTGATAAAGTCCGTATTGAAGATCAAGCGGCTAAACTAACTTTTGAAAAAGTGTCAGGAAAAAACATTGCGGTAATAAAAATTCCAAGTTTTTATATTGGATTAACCGAAGATGTCAAAAAACTACTGGTTAAATTAGAAAATCAAAAAGCTGAGGCTCTAATTGTTGATTTACGTGAAAATGGCGGTGGTGCATTAACGGAAGCCGTGGCGTTAAGTGGTTTATTTATTGCTGATGGCCCTGTTGTGCAGGTTCGCGATGCTTATCAGCGTATTCGTGTTCACGAAGATGATGACGCTACGCAACAATATAAGGGGTTATTATTTGTGATGATTAATCGTTACAGTGCTTCTGCATCGGAAATTTTTGCTGCAGCAATGCAAGATTATCGTCGAGGTATTATCATCGGGCAAAATACTTTTGGTAAAGGTACGGTACAACAGAGTCGCTCGTTAAATTTTATCTATGATTTAGATCAGAGTCCGTTGGGTGTTTTACAATATACCATTCAAAAATTTTATCGCGTTAATGGTGGTTCAACCCAATTAAAAGGTGTTGCAGCCGATATTAATTTCCCCGAAATTATAGATGCGAAAGAATATGGGGAAGATAAAGAAGATAATGCGCTTGCTTGGGATAAAATCCCATCAGCGAGTTATATGGAAGTAGGAAATATCGATGATATTAATAATGCAGTAAATATTCTAAATGAAAAACATCTTGCTCGTATTGCTAAAGATCCTGAATTTGTTGCATTGAATGAAGAATTGAAAGTGAGAAATGAACGCCGAGAACGAAAATTTCTATCATTGAATTATAAAATGCGTAAAGCAGAGAATGATAAAGATGATGCAAGACGTTTAAAAGATTTGAACGAACGTTTTAAACGTGAGGGTAAGAAAGCGTTGAAAGATATTGATGATTTGCCGAAAGATTACGAAGCACCAGATTTCTTCTTAAAAGAAGCTGAAAAAATGGCAGCTGATTTCGTTATCTTTAATTCAGATCAGAAAATTAATCAAGCAAACAGCCTATCCGAAGAAAAAACGGAAAGTAAAAAATAAATACTAAATGGTTTTGACCGCACTTTGTTTGAGAAAAGCAACAAGTGCGGTTATTTTAATAAAGGTTTAGGAAATGGTAGTGTTTAAAAGCACCTTAAAGTTATCATTATTCGCCTTATCATTATCTATGATGATGTCGGGTTGTATTTTAGCCGATTTGAGCAAAAATGAACAATCTAAATCATTGTACGGCATTAATCTTTCCCATTTGTCACTAGCGGAAAGAAAAGAGCTTGAAGAAGCCATTTATGCGGATCAGCAACGTTTAACGGAAGAAAAACAAACATTGCTTAATATGACGCTAACACACGAAATAGGCGATCATAAGTTACAATTTAAGCCTTTACTCGCGCGTTTATATGCTTCTCGTAAATATGCCCCGTTATGGACTGACAATGCGGCAGCTCGTCAATTGTTACGTGATTATGCAGCAATGGTGGCAAGCGGTATTTCAAAATCGTCGGCAACTTCACTAGAAACATTGACATTGGTAGAACAACAAGGTGGATTGGCTTATGATGTGTTATTAAGTGATATTTTGTTAGATTATTTATATTACACAAAAAATGTTCGTTCTCAAGCATCGAATTGGTTGTATTCATCTGATCAATATCAAGCAAAACAGCCTGAAAATGATCATATTCAACGCTGGTTAAGTGCGGTGGAAAATAATCAACTTCTTGATTTCATACAAAGTTTAGCGGGAGAAAATCATTTATATCGCCAAACAGTTCAATCATTGCCGATGTTTATTCCGACTTCTAAAGAATCAAATATTGCTCAAAAACTGGCAATGAATGCACAGCGTTTACGCGTAATTCCTGATTTTCATAATGGGATTTTTGTGAATATTCCAAGCTATAAATTACAGTATTATCGTGATGGCGATTTAATTTTAGAATCTCGGGTAATTGTTGGCACAGATTCGCGCAGGACACCTGTAATGTATAGCAAATTAAGTAATGTGGTTGTAAATCCACCTTGGAATGCGCCAATTCGCTTAATTAATGAAGATTTATTGCCAAAAATGAAAGCCGATCCAAATTATATTACGGAGCATAATTATTCAATTTTAGATAATCAAGGCAATGTTGTTGATCCTGCTTCTATTGATTGGGAATCTATTGGTAATAAATTTCCTTATCGAGTTCGACAAGCGGCTGGCGATAGTGCGTTAGGTAATTATAAATTTAATATGCCAAGTTCTGATGCAATTTATTTACACGATACGCCAAATCGCGGATTGTTTAATCGTAAAAATCGAGCGTTAAGTTCTGGTTGTGTGCGTGTTGAAAAATCTGATCAATTGGCAAGTATTTTATTAAAAGAAGCAGGTTGGACAGAAACTCGAAAAAATACAGTATTAGCAAGTAAAAAAACCACTTCTGCGCCGATACGCTCGGATAATCCTGTTTTTTTATATTATGTTACAGCGTGGATTGAAAACGGAAATATTGTAAATTTACCTGATATTTATGGTTATGATCGTCAGATTAATCTTGCTGAGATTAATTGGGATCTCGTAAAAAAATATCTTCAATAAAATAAGGGAGCTATAATGAATTATGTGGATCAGAATAAACGAAAATGGTTATCGCTGGGCGGTATTGCGTTAGGAATATCTATTTTACCAAATTCTGTATTAGCAATGGTTTCAACACCTAAACCTCGTATTTTAACTTTCCGCAACATTAATACGGGCGAAAGATTAAGTGGCGAGTTTTCTTTAGCAAAAGGTTTTTCGCCTGCGATGTTAAAAAAATTGGATTATTTAATGCGTGATAAAAGGACAAATCAAGTGCATAAAATGGATCCAAATTTATTCCAGAAATTTTATAATATCCAAACTAATTTAGGCTTACGCAATGCTGAAATTGAAGTAATTTGTGGTTATCGTTCAGCCTCTACTAATGCAATGCGTCGTCGCCAAAGTCGTGGCGTAGCGAAAAATAGTTATCACATTAAAGGAAAAGCCATTGATTTTCGTATTGCAGGTGTGCCTTTGATTAAAGTGAAATCTTCTGCGGAAAGTCTGCGAAATGGTGGCGTGGGTTATTATCCAACCAGTAATTTCATTCACGTAGATACAGGCCCTGTGAGAACTTGGAAAGGCGTGTAAAACAAATGTAAAATTAACCGCACTTTTGTGCGGTTTTTCATTGGAAAAGAAATGTTATTTGACAGCCATCTTCATTTAGACCAACTCTCTGACGAGAATATTCAGCAAATACTTGCTCATTCAAAGATTATAGGTATGCTTGCGGTGAGTACTAATCTCAACAGTGCTAAAAAACTGCTGAATTTAAAACAGACTTACCCAAAGAAACTTTATTTTGCAGCTGGTTTTCATCCTGAACAGCAATTACCTAGTTTAGAAGAACAAAAAAAATTATTTCAATGGATTGACGAACATCATTCATCGATTTCTGGGATTGGCGAGGTGGGCTTGCCACATTATTCTAAACGAGAAAATCCGAATTTAGATTACGCGCCTTACATTGAATTACTGGAGCGATTTATTCTGATAGCGAAAAAATGGGATTTACCGTTAAATTTGCATATTGTACATAACGATGTAGAAATTGCCCTTGAATTATTGCAGAAACACAAAATTCAACGGGCTCATTTTCACTGGTTTAAGACAGATGAAAAATCTTTTCAGAAATTTTTCTCTACGCCCTATTTTGCAAGCCTAACCCCTGATATTTTATGGAACCCTAAAACCCAATATGTCGCTCAACATTTACCCTTAAATCGCTTGATGATTGAAACGGATAGCCCTTGGCAACACGAGGGATTTGAAAGTGCGGTAATTTCTGAGCAATTATTTGCAGTAGCGAAGAAAGTAGCTGAATTAAAGTCTTTGCCATTACATTCTGTTCAAAAGCAAATCCTTTTGAATACTGAACAGTTTTATCGATTATAAGGAGCAAAAATGAATATCGAAATTATCCCCGTTACCGCATTCCAACAAAATTGTTCTTTGATTTGGGATGATGAAAAAAATGCCGCAATTATTGACCCAGGTGGCGAAGCCGAACGCCTAATTCAACGTATTGAAGAACTGGATTTAAATCTCAAAGTGATTTTGATTACCCATGGCCATTTAGATCACGTTGGTGCTGCAATGCAATTAAAACAACATTTTGGCGTTGAAATTTGGGGTTCTAATGAAAAAGATAAATTTTTATTTGAGAGTTTACCCGAACAAGCCCAACGTTTTGGCTTGCCAAATATTGACGCTTTTTTGCCTGATCGTTGGTTTAATCAAGAGGGCGAAATTTTAAAATTAGATGGCTTTAATTTCGAGATTTTACATTTACCAGGGCATACACCAGGACATATCGGTTTTATTGAACACGAGAAAAAAGTGGCGTTTACGGGCGATGTATTATTTCAAGGCGGAATTGGTCGTACCGATTTCCCTCGCGGGGATTATGAAACATTGATTTCTTCAATTCGAACAAAATTACTCCCATTAAATGACGATATTATTATTATCGCTGGACACGGATCTTACACAACCATTGGGCAAGAAAAGCGGAGCAATCCATTTTTAAATCCTAAATCTTAAATCCTAAATTCTTGGAGGTTATTGATCAATCAAGTGCAAAATAAATGATCAATTAGCCTAAAAGTGCGGTAAATTTTTTCCACGTTTTTTATTTAATTTCCAAAATGTGAAGTAGCTCACATTTTTGAAATTATTTTCTGTTACAACCAACGCCCTTAATTATTTTCTTGACAAAGGAGCAAAACAATGAAAATCATTAAGCAAGCAAAATAGTCTAATCCGCCTTTCTTTAATCAGTCTACTTATTTCCACTTCTTTTTATTCTGTTCAATCTTTTGCTGCAACTCCTACGTGGAAGCCTGTCTATGGTAAAGTGAATGGTGATGCAGAGTGAAAAAGTTAGAAAAAGGCAAAACGCAGCTCTTTCATCAAGTGGCTATTCTGGCGGTGGAGCAAGCGTAGGATGTATGTGGTAATACGTTGAAGTTTTAAAAACACAAGTAAAAATAACCGCACTTTGTTTAAGAGATGAAGTGCGGTTTTTTATTGTTTGAAATCTAAAGAGTTTGAACTAGATCACAAATTTGTAACAATTTCTGATAAGAGGCTTATTTCCGTTGCAATCCTATGTATAATGCGTAAAAAATGGAGCGAAAATATTGCTTCAAATATCATAATAAAGAGGTAATTATGCAGCAAAACAAGGCGTTTGATGATTGGTTAGCCAGCACAGCATTAGGCGGTGCAAATCAATCTTATATAGAAGAACTTTATGAAAGCTATTTGAGTGATCCACAGTCGGTGGAGGAAAGCTGGCGAAAAACCTTTGATTCTTTGCCAAAAACCACCGCACTTGAACATCCCCATACTCCAGTGCGAGATTATTTTCGTCGTTTAGCGCGAGAAAATCATAATGAAGCGGTGACAGTGATAGATCCTGCTGCTGGTGCAAAATTAGTGAAAGTTCTACAATTTATCAATGCCTATCGTTTTCGTGGCCATTTAGAGGCTAATCTTGATCCTCTCAATTATTATCGTTGGAAAGTATCTTCTGTCCCTGAATTAGATTATCGCCATCACGGTTTTACTGAACAAGATCTCAACGAAACTTTCAATATAAATCATTACGTTTATAAACGCGATACCATTAAACTTGGCGAATTAGCTCAAATGTTGAAAGAAACATATTGTGGCTCAATTGGCTTGGAGTTTATGCACGTGCAGGATATGGAGCAGAAAATGTGGCTCCAGAGCAAGATGGAAAGCCTGTTAGATAAACCGCTTTTTACATCTGAAGAACGTGTCAATTTTCTTCGTGAACTGACAGCTGCAGACGGTTTAGAACGTTATCTTGGTGCGAAATTCCCTGGGGCGAAACGCTTTTCTTTAGAAGGAAGTGATGCGTTTATTCCATTGATGAAAGAAATTATTCGCCATTCTAGTCGTCAAGGGGTAAATGATGTGGTAATGGGAATGGCACACCGTGGGCGTTTGAATATGCTCGTGAATGTATTAGGTAAAAAGCCTGAAAATTTATTCGATGAATTTGCAGGTAAACATTCCAGCGAACGTACGGGGGATGTGAAATATCATCAAGGTTTTTCTTCTGATTTTGCCGTAGATGATAAGAGAGTCCACTTAACGTTGGCATTTAATCCATCTCATTTGGAAATCGTAAGCCCTGTTGTGATTGGTTCTGTTCGATCTCGACAAACTCGTATGAATGATACAGAACATAGCAAAGTGCTTGCTATTACTGTTCACGGAGATTCAGCTGTGGCAGGACAGGGGGTTGTTCAAGAAACATTGAATATGTCAAATGCCCGTGGTTATAGTGTGGGCGGTACTATTCGCATCGTGATTAATAACCAAATTGGTTTTACGACATCTAATCCGAATGACACGCGTTCCACAGAGTATTGCACCGATATTGCAAAAATGATTCAAGCGCCGATTATTCATGTTAATGGTGATGATCCTGAAGCGGTGGCATTTGCTGCGCGTATGGCGGTGGAATATCGTAATTTATTCAAACGAGATATTTTTATTGATTTGATTTCTTATCGTCGCCATGGTCATAACGAGGCAGATGAACCATTAGCCACTCAACCAATGATGTATAGCATCATCAAAAAACATCCTACACCTCGTAAAGTTTATGCGGATCGCTTAGTTTCAGAAGGCGTGATGACTGAAGAGCAAGTTACCGAGATGGCGAATGATTATCGCGATGCGCTAGATAATGGCGATCGCGTGGTATCTGAATGGCGAGAAATGGATACGGCAAAAATGGATTGGTTGCAATATCTCAACTATGATTGGACTGCGCCGTATGAAAGCAAATTTTCACAGGAACGTTTTTTAACCCTTGCTAAACGTGTATGTGAATATCCTGAAAGTTTACGTGCGCATCCTCGAGTGGAAAAAATCTATAATGATCGTAAAGCAATGTATCAAGGCGAAAAATTGCTCGACTGGGGCATGGCTGAAACCATGGCTTATGCAACCTTACTTGATGAAGGTGTTAATGTTCGTTTATCAGGCGAAGATGCGGGACGAGGTACTTTTTTCCATCGTCATGCTGTTGTGCATAATCAAAATGATGGTACGGGGTATGTACCATTAACACATTTACACGCCAATCAAGGTCGTTTTGAAGTATGGGATTCGGTACTTTCTGAAGAATCTGTTCTTGCTTTTGAATATGGCTACGCAACAACAGATCCAAAAACTTTAACCATTTGGGAAGCGCAATTTGGCGATTTTGCTAATGGTGCGCAAATTGTTATCGACCAATTTATTAGCTCTGGCGAACAAAAATGGGGCAGAATGTGTGGTTTAGTTATGTTATTGCCTCATGGCTATGAGGGACAAGGCCCTGAACATTCTTCCGCACGTCTTGAACGTTATTTGCAACTTTGCGCAGAACAAAATATGCAAGTTTGCGTGCCATCAACACCTGCACAGGTGTATCACATGTTGCGTCGTCAGTCTTTACGTAAAATGCGCCGTCCATTGATTGCCATTTCCCCAAAATCTTTACTACGTCATCCATTGGCAGTGTCCAGTTTAGACGAGTTGATTAATGGAACTTTCCAAACGGTAATCGGAGAAATTGATGAGCTTGATCCTAAAGATGTAAAACGTGTGGTAATGTGTTCAGGTAAAGTTTATTACGATTTACTTGAACAACGTCGTGCAAATAATCAGAAAGATGTAGCGATTATTCGTATTGAGCAGCTTTATCCATTCCCGCATGAGGATGTGAAGAAAGCGCTTGAGCCTTATGCGCATGTCACGGATTATGTATGGTGCCAAGAAGAACCACTTAACCAAGGGGCTTGGTATTGCAGCAAACATAATTTTGAATCAGCAATTCCAGAATCCGTTAAACTCAAATATGCAGGGCGTCCAGCTTCTGCTTCGCCTGCTGTGGGTTATATGTCGCTTCACACTAAACAGCAAAAACAGTTAGTGGAAGATGCGTTGAGTTTTTAAAGTGCGGTTAATTTAATAAAGGTTTTTATCTTTGCTTTCCTCTGTAAATAGGGGAGCCAAGATAATTAAGATATAGTAAAAAAGAAGAAAAGGAAAAATAAAATGACAATCGAAATTCTTGTTCCAGACCTACCTGAATCAGTTGCAGATGCAACTGTTGCCACTTGGCATAAAAAACTGGGCGATACTGTGAAACGTGATGAGGTTATTGTGGAAATTGAAACGGATAAAGTCGTGCTAGAAGTTCCCGCACTTTCTGATGGTGTACTGGCTGAAGTTGTTCAAGCTGAGGGCGAAACAGTGGTGAGTAAACAGTTGCTAGGCAAAATTTCTACGGCTCAAGAAGGAGATGTCAGTTCAGCGACGTTAAAAGCAACGAATGAACCCACACCATCTGATCGTCAAAATGCAGCGATTGAAAATAGTCATAATCATAATGCGGATCAGAGCCCTGCAATTCGTCGTTTATTAGCAGAACATGATTTACAAGCAGATCAAATTCAAGGTTCGGGTGTGGGTGGTCGTTTAACACGTGAAGATATTGAACGTGAAATTGCAAAACGACAAGCACAGCAAGTGAAACAAGAAGTTGCCACTGAGCAAAATACAATTAGTACGGTGGCTTATAGCGCACGTTCTGAAAAACGTGTGCCAATGACCCGTTTGCGTAAACGTATTGCTGAACGTTTACTTGAAGCCAAAAATAGTACGGCGATGCTTACCACTTTCAATGAAGTGGATATGCAGCCGATAATGACTCTGCGTAAAACCTACGGCGAAAAATTTGAAAAACAACATTCAGTACGTTTAGGATTTATGTCTTTTTATATTAAAGCGGTTGTGGAAGCATTAAAACGTTATCCTGAAGTGAATGCTTCTATTGATGGGGATGATGTTGTTTACCATAACTATTTTGATATTAGTATTGCAGTTTCAACACCACGTGGATTAGTCACACCAGTGCTTCGTGATTGCGATAAGCTCAGTATGGCAGAGATCGAAAAACAAATTAAAGCATTAGCTGAAAAAGGTCGTGATGGCAAATTAACAGTAGAAGATCTTACTGGCGGCAATTTTACTATTACAAATGGTGGCGTGTTCGGTTCTCTTATGTCCACTCCAATTATCAATCCACCACAAAGTGCGATTTTAGGAATGCACGCTATTAAAGAACGCCCGATTGCGCTTAATGGTCAAGTGGTGATTCGTCCGATGATGTACCTTGCTTTATCTTACGATCATCGTTTAATTGACGGCCGTGAATCTGTTGGTTTCTTGGTAGCGATTAAAGAATTATTGGAAGATCCAACAAGATTGTTATTAGAAATCTAAGAAATAAAAGGCTTTCTGTGTTAGAAAGCCTTTTAAAATGAACAAAAAATTAACCGCACTTTAAATATTTAAAAAGAATATTCCAAAGTGCGGTTGGTTTTTTTATGTGTTTTTAATTAGAGAGAAAAATCGTCAAAATCATTCGTATCAACTTTTGAGTCAATTTGACCGACAAGATAAGAGCTTACTTCTACTTCTTGTGGTGCAACCTGTACGTTATCTGACACTAACCAAGCGTTAATCCAAGGAATTGGATTTGAACGTGTTTGGAATGGTAGTGGCAATCCAACAGCTTGCATACGGATATTAGTAATATATTCTACGTATTGAACTAAAATATCTCTGTTGAGGCCGATCATAGAACCGTCTTTAAATAGATAATCAGCCCAAGCTTTTTCTTGTTCTGCCGCTGCAACAAATAAATCATAGGCTTCTTGTTTACATTCTTCCGCAATTTCTGCCATTTCAAGATCGTCTTGACCTGCAGCCATAATATTTAAAATATGCTGTGTACCTGTTAAGTGCAATGCTTCATCACGTGCGATAAATTTAATAATTTTTGCATTCCCTTCCATTAAACGACGTTCAGCAAAAGCAAATGAACAAGCGAAAGAAACGTAGAAACGAATTGCTTCAAGTGCATTCACGCTCATTAGGCAAAGGTAAAGTTGTTTTTTTAAACTACGTAAAGTCACGACGCATTCTTTGCCATCTACGGTATAAGTGCCTTCGCTGTATAAGCCATAAAGTTGGCTATCACGGATTAAATCATCGTAGTAAGATGAAATATCTTGTGCGCGTTTGATGATTTCTTCGTTAGTTACGATGTCATCAAATACGATAGAAGGATCGTTCACAATATTACGAATAATATGTGTGTAAGAGCGAGAGTGGATGGTTTCAGAGAATGTCCAAGTTTCAATCCAAGTTTCTAATTCAGGAATCGACACTAAAGGCAATAATGCCACGTTCGGGCTACGACCTTGAATAGAATCCAATAAGGTTTGATATTTTAAGTTGCTGATGAAGATGTGTTTTTCGTGTTCAGGCAATGCTGCGTAGTCGATACGGTCTTGCGATACATCTACTTCTTCTGGACGCCAGAAAAAAGAAAGTTGTTTTTCAATGAGCTTTTCAAAAGTTTCGTATTTTTGTTGATCGTAACGCGCAACATTAACGTTTTGACCAAAGAACATTGGTTCTTTTAATTGATCGTTTTTGTTTTGTGAGAAAGTGGTGTATGCCATTTTATTTATCCTTTTAAATAGAACTTATCATTTATTTAGCTTTCCCTGTTTATCAGGGGAAACTATCAAAGACTGAGGAAAGTATCCTAATTCGTTATGTCGTGCTATCTTCCCCATAAGTTGGGGAAGACAATAGGGGCGTTTAAATTTTGCAAGCACCACCAGCACAGCCGTCATCAAGATCTTCTTGAACATCTTCGGCACCGTCGCGGGTATTTTGATAGTAAAGGGTTTTTAAACCGTATTTGTAAGCGGTTAAAAGATCTTTTAACAACACTTTCATTGGTACTTTGCCGTCTTCAAAACGTTTTGGATCATAGTTTGTGTTTGCAGAGATCGCTTGATCCACGAATTTTTGCATAATACCGACTAAGTGTAAGTAGCCGTCATTACTTGGAATATCCCAAAGTAATTCATAGTTATCCATTAAATTTTCATATTCAGGTACAACTTGTTTTAAGATACCATCTTTTGATGCTTTAATACTTACGTGTCCACGCGGTGGCTCAATACCATTAGTCGCATTGGAAATCTGCGATGATGTTTCTGATGGCATTAAGGCAGTTAATGTTGAGTTACGTAAACCAAATTCTTGAATATCTTTACGTAAACTTTCCCAATCATAATGTAGAGGCTCTTGTGTTAAGGCATCTAAATCTTTCTTATAGGTATCAATCGGTAAAATGCCTTTTGCATAAGTGGTTTCATTGAAGTATTCACACGCACCTTGCTCTTTTGCTAAGTTCATAGAGGCTTTCAATAAATAATATTGAATGGCTTCAAAAGTGCGGTGTGTTAAATCGTTGGCTGAACCATCAGAATAGCGAACACCATTTTTCGCAAGGTAATACGCATAGTTAATGACCCCAATACCGAGTGAACGGCGTGCAAGTGAGCTACGTTTTGCTGCCACAACAGGGTAATCTTGATAGTCTAATAAGGCATCAAGAGAACGAACAGCAAGATCCGCAAGTTCTTCTAATTCATCTAAGTTTTCAATTTTACCTAAGTTAAAAGCGGAAAGTGTACAAAGTGCAATTTCCCCATTTTCATCGTTAATGTGCTGAAGCGGTTTAGTTGGTAATGCAATTTCTAAGCATAAGTTAGATTGACGAACTGGTGCAACTTGTGGATCAAACGGAGAGTGGGTATTACAGTGATCCACGTTTTGAATGTAAATTCGACCCGTTGATGCCCGTTCTTGCATTAATAAAGAAAAGATTTCAACTGCTTTAACAGTACGCTTACGGATAGTTGGATCTTGTTCGTATTTTACGTAAAGTTCTTCAAATTTATCTTGATCCGCAAAGAATGCTTCATAAAGTCCAGGTACATCTGATGGACTAAATAAAGTAATCTCGCCACCTTTAATTAAACGTTGATACATTAATTTGTTTAACTGGACGCCATAATCCATATGACGAACACGGTTGTCTTCTACACCACGGTTATTTTTTAATACGAGCAAGTTTTCTGCTTCTAAGTGCCAAATTGGGTAATAAAGTGTTGCAGCACCGCCACGAACGCCACCTTGTGAGCAAGATTTAACTGCAGTTTGGAAATATTTATAGAATGGAATACAACCTGTATGGAATGCTTCTCCACCACGAATTTCGCTACCTAATGCACGAATAGCCCCTGCATTAATACCAATCCCTGCACGTTGTGAAACATATTTTACAATAGCTGATGCTGTTGCATTGATTGAATCTAAACTGTCATCACATTCAATTAATACGCAAGAGCTGAACTGACGAGTTGGTGTACGCACACCCGCCATAATTGGTGTAGGTAAGGAAATTTTGAAAGTCGATGTGGCATCGTAGAAACGTTTTACATAATCCAAACGTGTTTCTTTTGGATATTTAGAGAATAGACTTGCGGAAACCAGCAAATATAAGAATTGTGCAGACTCGTAGATTTCTCCAGTCACACGGTTTTGTACTAAATATTTACCCTCCAATTGCTTCACTGCAGCATAAGAAAACGTCATATCACGCCAATGATCGATGAAGCCGTCCATTGCGTCCCATTCTTCACGAGTATAATCATCTAATAACGCTTGATCATATTTTTCCATACGTACTAGTTTTTTGACGTGATCGTATAAACGAGGGGGATCGAAATGACCATAGGCTTTTTTACGTAAATGGAAAATCGCTAAACGAGCAGCTAAATATTGATAATCTGGCGAATCTTTGCTGATTAAATCTGCGGCTGCTTTAATAATGGTTTCGTGGATGTCTGAAGTGCGAATGCCTTCATAAAATTGAATATGTGAACGAAGTTCTACTTGAGAAACAGAAACATTGTCTAGTCCTTCAGCAGCCCACGTAATCACACGATGGATTTTATCAAGATTGATTTGTTCTTGCGTACCGTCACGCTTTGTAACCATTAAACTTTTATTCATTGTATTAGCCTTCTTGTTGTTATTTAAAACAGGATTTAAAACACAAGATATAGTGTTTTTATGAAAACGATGCACAAGATAATGTGTTTGAGAAAAGATCGCAAGTAATAAATTTTTTGATTTGATTCTTGACAATAGATAACTTATTTAAAAATAAACGGTTTTTGTGAGAATAAAAATTAAAATTTTTTATTTAGAAAAATAAGAAAAAGTGCGGTAAAAATTTGTTGAATTTTTCACCGCACTTTGAAGGATTAGTCTAGGTATTTGAATACTTTAATTACTTTTTTCACGCCGCTGATTTTGCTGGCAATGTCGGCTGCCGCATTGGCTTGAGATTGTGTGACGTTACCCAGTAAAAATACTTCTCCATTTTCACTAATCACTTTGACATCTGTGGCTTTAACTCGACCATCAACGAACATCTTAGATTTGACTTGCGTTGTGAGCCAACTATCTTTACTGATTTGTGCAAAAGAGATTTTTGGGCTAACAGTTAGTTCATTATAAACTTCATTGACACCTTCAACACCCTTTGCAAGAGCTGTGGCAGTGTCTTTTACATCACTATTAGGAACTTGACCTATTAAAAGTACTCGGCCATTGTAAGACACTGCATTTACACGACCTTCAGCCTTAATTTGGGCATCTTTTTCTACAGCATTTTCTACTTTAAATTCGAGGGTTTCATCATCAATTTGTGTCCCTGTCGTTCGGGGATCGGTAGCTACTTTAGCTGCTACAGCACCACCTCCAATCACAGCTGCAACACAGCCTTGTAGAAAAATAGTCGCTCCAAGCAGGATAGCGAGTTTTTTTAACGGGGATAATGTCATAATTAACTCCTTTTTAGATTAAATTACTATTAGTTTGAAAGTGATTTATTTTCCTGTCAAGCACTTGGGAATAAAGTCTGATCAACCAATTCACAAAGTGCATTAATCACAAAAAGATGGTTCTCTAAGATACGACTTTCTTTGGTGGCTGGGATTGATATTTCTAGATCCTTATCTGCTAAAATTCCTTGAATGGCATCGTTGTTAGAGCCAGTTAGCACAATAACATTAACTTCTTTGCTGACAGCATGAGAAATAATATTTAGCACGATTTTTTCTGTCCCCAAAGGTGCAAAAGCAATAAGTAAGTCGCCCGATTTTGCAATGGCATTAAATTGATGACAATACAATTCTTCAGGCGGTTGTTCAAAAACAAGTGAAGAACCCACTGCACTTTCTAAGCTCAATAACACAGACGGGAAGCTTGGTCTAACTAAATCATATCGATTAAGTAAGTTTGAGACGAGAAACTGTGCATTGGCATAAGAACGCGACACGCCACAGGCGATAACCTTATTACCGCCTAATAAACATTGCATTACCATTTGTGTGGCATTGGTAATATTTTCAGAAAGCATGCTAGATGCTGCAATTTGAATTTGAATACTTTCGCTATAAATATCTTTTACTTTTTGTAACATTATAAAAAGCCATTAATCGAGAAAATTAGGAATCCATTGAATATCTTGAGGTGTTTTGCCAAAAGCGATTAAATCAAAGCGGCAATTAGCATCTTCTAAGCTCATATTTTGTTTTGCAAGCCATAAATTTGCGGCATCTAACCATTTTTGTTGTTTTCGCCAATCTACGCTTTCTATAGCAGAACCATAGGCGGAATGACTTCGTTGGCGAACTTCAACAAAGACGATAGTTTCTTTGTCATTCATTATTAGATCAAGTTCACCACATTTGAAATTTTGATTAGCCGCAATAAATGTTAAGCCTTTTGATTCTAAAAAAAGGCGAGCTTGATGCTCAAAGCTCGCCCCTTGCTGACGTTTTAAAGAAAACATTAGTTTGCAACTGGTACAATTGCACCATCTTGATATTGATACCAAGTCATATCGCGTTCAACATTACAGTTGGTATCAGCACTTAAAATCCCTGTTAAGCCACTCAAGCGATAGCCTGGCACTTGGCGTAATTCATTAAATTGATTAATGAGCAACCACGCATCTGCACCCATTGCATATAAACGCATCAATTGATATTCACCCCCCGTGGATTTTGCTAACTTCTGATATTGTGGAGAATTGGTATCTTTAAAAAATGGAATATCACTAAACTGTACACCGTTCATCTGTGCGATGAAGTCGGTATTAGTGTTTGTCGCACTTGCGCTTGCTCGAGAACTGGCATAAATCGCTAAATTAGGTACGATATTTGTTAAATAACCTTTCATTTCTGCCAGTTCAGTTGGACTTGCTACGGCATAAAGTGCGGTTGTATTTGAGTTATTTTCTTGAACGAAATAGGTCACATCCGCAGGCAAATTGTAGTAACGGATATTCGCATCAGTACCTGCTAATTGCTGCCAACGTACATTAAAGGCATTGCCTACGCGTTGTCCTAAATCATTTTGCGGCATTGCGACAAGTGGATTACGCACGCCATCGTTCCACATTTTATTGGCGGCAGATTCAGCTTCATCTTCTGGAGAAAGTCCGTAATAACAAAGTTGAGGAATCGCACGAGAATGTGGTGTGGCATTTAATGCAAGCACATCCATACCTTGAATTTGAGCAGGATCCGCTAAAATCACATCAAGATTTTGTTTTAGTAATGGGCCGACTAAGGTTTTAATCCCCGCTTGTTTTGCTTGCGCAATGATATCTTGGACAGAATTCATTGAGGTATCAAACACTTGCACTGGAATGGTTGAGTTACCTTTCGCGTCGTTAAAACCCGATTGAATGGTTGTACCAAGAATTTGTCCATCTCCACTTAATGGCAAGAGTAAACCAATTTGTGACACATTCGTTTGTTGGAAATTAAGCAATGTAAGCAATTCTTTTGGGAACAACGTTGCGGCTGCATGATTTGGATAAGCATTTTTCCAACTTTGTAAGGCTTGGCTTAATTGTACAGGCTGACGAATATAATCGTTGTAGGCTTTGATTAATGTTAGCCAACCGCCTAAAGCTGCATTACCTTCATCAGAGGCATTATTAATAACGCCAGTATTCGCTGAACGCAATAAAGCCCAAGTTTTATCAATATTATCTTGACGACGTTGTACATCTGTTAAATTCTTATCCATTTCTATCCGCGCTTTTACCGCTTCAATCATGTCTTTACGGTTTTCGGCAACAATAGCTAAGGTTTCGTAATAACGAGATTTTTGTGACGGGCTTAGTTTATTTAAATCCAATGCACGTAATTGATTTTGTGCGACTTCATTGGCATTTTTTGCGGCAGAAATTCTCGCTTCAATTAATGCACGATCTAATTTTTGCGCATCATTTAATTCGCCTAATTCCCTCAATAACGCTGCCGATTGTTCAACCTTATTTTCACGGATTAACACTCGAGCCGCGAGCAATTTATAGGTTTGTTGATCTTCAAGTTCTTGCGTTTGCCCTAATTTGTTTATATAAAATTCAGAACTTGCATTTGCATCTTTTTGTAAGGTTTGCGTGAAATTGCTACCAAGTAGATTTGAACAGCCAGCTAAAGCCATTGACAATAAAATTGGCATTAAACGTTTTTTAAAACGTTCGCCTTGTAATAGAATAGACATCTTTGCTCCATCATAAACAGACAATAGTTGTAGCAAATCTTACTTATCTCATAACTTAAAAGCAAACAAAAATGACTGATTTAACCGGAATTTTATACATTGTTGCCACGCCCATTGGCAATTTACAAGATATTACCCAACGTGCTTTAGAGACTTTTGCTCAAGTGGATTTAATTGCAGCAGAAGATACTCGCCATAGTGGACTTTTATTGATCCATTACGGCATTAAGAAGCCATTTTTTGCTTTGCACGATCATAACGAACAAGAAAAAGCGCATATTTTGGTGGAAAAGCTCAAGCAGGGGAGTAATATTGCCTTGATTTCTGATGCGGGGACGCCATTAATCAGTGACCCTGGTTTTCATTTAGTACGCCAATGCCGTGAAGCTGGCATTCGAGTTGTGCCTTTGCCAGGAGCTTGTGCGGCAATTACCGCTCTTTGTGCATCGGGGATTGCTTCTGATAGATTTTGTTTTGAAGGCTTTTTACCTGCGAAAAGTAAAGCACGCAAAGATAAATTAGAAAATATCGCAGAAGAAGACCGCACTTTGATTTTTTATGAATCCACTCACCGTATTTTAGATACACTAGAAGATATGCAAGCGGTGCTAGGGGAAGGACGCTATATTGTGTTAGCCCGTGAAATGACTAAAACTTGGGAAACGATTACAGGGAATACGATTAAAAATTTACGCGAATGGCTTTTAGAAGATCCCAATCGTACAAAAGGCGAGATGGTTTTGATTGTGGAAGGCAAACCAAAGTCTGACAATAACGATGAAATTTCGCCGCAAGCGGTAAAGGCACTTGAGTTAATTGCAGAAGAATTGCCACTTAAAAAAGCAGCAGCTATAGTTGCTGAGTTGTATGGTTATAAGAAGAATGCTTTGTATCAATTTGGATTAGCGCATTTGGAAAAATAACCTCAAAATCAACCGCACTTTATTAATCCGATTTTAATCTGTGCTGTTGTATTAAACGGATACAAGCACTCACAAGATATTTACTTTAGACTGGAAAAAATATGTTAAACCAAGTTTCAAATACATTACTGACACCAAGTAATCTTTCAACTCAAACATTACTCAATATTTTTGACATTATGTCGCATCGCAATATTGATTATGCCGATCTGTATTTTCAACTTAGCCAAGATGAAAGTTGGGTATTAGAAGACGGCATTATAAAAGAAGGCGGTTTTCATATTGATCGTGGCGTTGGTGTGCGGGCTGTTTCTGGTGAGAAAACGGGGTTTGCTTATGCGGATCAAATTAATCTTGCTTCTTTGCAGCAATGTGCGGAGGCGGTAAAGGGAATTGCACAAGTCAAACAGGGGAATTTGATTTCGCTATCCGCTTTTAATGTTGTAAATCCTATTGCTCGTTATGCGGCGATTAATCCCTTGGAAAGTTTGACTAAAGAGAAAAAAATTGAGCTATTACATTTGGTTGATCGTACAGCACGCGCAGAAGATCATCGTGTAACCAAGGTTTCAGCAAGCCTCAGTTCTGTTTATGAAGAAGTATTAATTATGGCGACAGATGGCACATTAGCCGCAGATATTCGTCCTTTAGTTCGCTTATCTATTTCTGTGTTAGTAGAGGAAAATGGAAAACGTGAACGAGGAAGTTGTGGTTCTGGTGGGCGTTTCGGTTTAGATTGGTTCTTTGAAGTTGTTGATGGCGATATTAGAGCAGTACTTTTTGCTAAAGAAGCGGTTCGTCAAGCCTTAGTAAACCTTAGTGCAGTTGCAGCACCCGCAGGATTGATGCCTGTTGTGTTAGGTGCGGGTTGGCCGGGCGTATTGCTACACGAAGCGGTAGGTCACGGTTTAGAAGGCGATTTTAACCGTAAAGAAAGTTCACTTTTTACAGGCAAGATTGGTGAGCAAGTGACTTCACCGTTATGTACGATTGTGGATGATGGCACGATTGAAAATCGTCGAGGTTCACTAACTATTGATGATGAAGGTGTGCCAAGCCAGTGCAATGTACTCATCAAAGACGGGATTTTGCAAGGTTACATGCAAGATAAAATGAATGCCCGTTTGATGGGCGTTGCTCCAACGGGAAATGGACGACGTGAGTCTTATGCCCATTTACCAATGCCTAGAATGACTAACACCTATATGCTTGCTGGACAAAGTCAGTTTGATGATTTGATTGCTTCTGTAAAACAGGGGATTTATGCACCGCACTTTGGTGGAGGGCAAGTGGATATTACCTCTGGTAAATTTGTATTTTCTACTTCAGAAGCCTATTTAATTGAAAAAGGAAAAATCACGAAACCAGTTAAGGGCGCAACTTTAATTGGCAGTGGCATTGAAGTGATGCAAAAGATTTCTATGGTTGCAGATAAATCAGAACTTGATTTAGGTATCGGGGTTTGTGGTAAAGAGGGGCAAAGTGTACCTGTTGGCGTAGGACAGCCAGCACTAAAAATTGATGAAATTACTGTTGGTGGAACAAATTAAGTCATTGTGTAAAAGATCACAAAAATTCCATTAGAATTGGATTTTTACTGGCAATTTTATTCAAATTTTGATAGCCGCTGCGAAATTTTATTTCTTTTAATTATTTGAAATTATGTTGAAAAGAATTTTAGTTATTATTGGTTTAGCTGTATTAGCAACCGCTTGTTCTAATGCACCACGAACGGTAAGTCATCAGGTTATTTCAGAAAATGATGATATTCAATTAACTGGTTTAATTAATAATTTAGAAAAAGATAATCGAACAGGCATTTTTCACAAAGTGAGAACAAACCGTTCCTCTGCTTTGATGGGCGATAAGGCTCTAGCCAGTGTTTATAATGAATGGGTTGGCACTCGCTATCGTATGGGCGGTACGACTAAACGTGGTATTGATTGTTCAGCATTTATGCAAACTACTTTTTCTGAAGTTTTTGGTATTGAATTGCCTCGTTCTACGGCTGAACAGCGTCATTTAGGTAGAAAAATTAATAAATCAGAACTTAAAAAAGGCGATTTAGTTTTCTTCCGTAAAAATAATCACGTTGGTGTTTATATTGGTAATAACCAATTTATGCACGCAAGTACAGGGCAAGGCGTGACAATAAGTTCCCTTGATGAAAAATATTGGGCTAGAACCTACACTCAATCGCGTCGTATTATGTAATGAAGAAGAAAACCGAACATTAAGTTCGGTTTTTTTGATCAGTTTATTGATAAATGATCTGACCCCAAAAAGTTAGACTTATTTAGCTCAAGGACTGAGTTCTGTCATTTACAGGACTCAGTCTTTAGCCTCTTCTGAATACGCTCATGGAGCTTTTTTTCCAGTTATTAAAACATCTAAAGAAGCTTTCCATTCTACTGTTATCTAAACAATTTCCCTTCACATACTTTGAATGCCATTCTCCCTGAGTATGTGTTGATAATCTATCATCTGATATTGCCAACCTTGGTCGGAATGTAAATTTTAAAAAATTTATCTTTATTCAAACAAACCATGCCTAATTATCTTACTCAATTATCAAAAGATAATATGAAAGAAACAGAAAATACTGTTCATAAAATTAAAAGAGTAGCAGCATAGGTAGGGTTAAATCATTTATGTAAATTAGCGGATACTTTAGAAAGTGCGGCTAAAAATTCTGATGTTTTTTTATTGTGCTTAAAATTCACTTCAAAAACTACCTCATCCCAATTCCTAATTGATGGTCGACTTTGCTTTTTCCTCGCCAGCTTTTTGATAACCAAGCCAATCCCGAATGTTGTTGTAAGTCGAGTGATAATTTTGAATATTACGTTCGTTTGGCATATCAATAGGTTGTATTTCAGTAAAAGTTTCGTTTGTTAAATAATATTTTTCTTTATCTTTAAAGGTTTCAACGGATTTTGCATTGCTGATATTGAGTGATTGAAATACCCATACAGCACTGAACCTATCATAAAGAGAGAATTTTCTTTATATGCAGAGCAATTCCAAAAAAACACCGATTAAAGCCTAAAATGTCCTTATCCAAATGGGAATTATTCTGTTATAGTACTACTAATTCTTATAACAAGAGGATAATAAAATGTCTGTTCAACAACTCATTTCACGACTGACCGATATTGTTGGATCTCGTTATATTATTACTGATCCAACTAAAACAGAAGCTTATCGAAGTGGTTATCGATTTGGAACAGGAAACGCCCTAGCTGTTGTTCGCCCTGCCACTCTACTTGAGTTTTGGAACATTGTAAAAGTTTGCGTTGAACATGATGTTATTGTTATAAACCAAGCGGCGAATACAGGTTTAACTGGTGGCTCTACACCAGATGGCAATGATTATGATCGCGATATTGTCGTCATCAATACAATGCGAATTGACGGAATCCAACTCATCAATAACGCTTCCCAAGTTATTTGCTTACCAGGCTCTACACTCAATGAATTAGAAAATCAACTTAAACCGTTTGGTCGTGAACCCCACTCTGTTATTGGCTCATCTTGCATTGGCGCATCAGTTATTGGTGGGATTTGTAACAACTCAGGTGGAGCATTAGTTCAACGTGGACCAGCCTATACAGAAATGGCACTTTACGCTCAACTTAATGAAAAAGGTGAATTAGAACTAAAAAATCATTTAGGCATTGATTTAGGAGAAACTCCTGAAGAAATTTTAACTAATCTACAAGAAAAACGTTATCAGGTTAAAGATATTCGACAAGATTGCGGACATGGTCACGACCATTACTACTGCAACTATGTTCGTCAAGTTGATGAAGGCTCCCCTGCTCGTTTTAATGCCGACCCAGCTCGCCACTATGAAGCCTCAGGCTGTGCAGGAAAACTTGCTGTCTTTGCGGTTCGTTTAGACACCTTTCCGCTTGAAAAAGAGACGGCTGTTTTCTATATCGGCACCAATCAAACTTCTGTGTTGAGCGATATTCGTCGCCACATGTTAGTAAACTTCGAAGTGCTACCCATTTCAGGTGAATATATCCATCGTGATGCATTTGACATCGCAGCAAAATATGGCAAAGATACCTTTTGGGTCATTAAAAAGTTTGGTACACATTGGCTACCAAAACTCTTTTCCTTAAAATCAAACGTGGATCGCATCGGCAAAAAATTCTTCTTTTTACCACAACATTTAAGCGATAAACTTATGCAAACTGTGTCTAAATTCATCCCAGAACATCTTCCACAAAGCTTATGGGATTATCGCAACAAATACGAGCATCACTTAATTATCAAAATGGGTGGAAAAGGCATTCAAGAAGCCCGTGAATATTTGGAATCCTACATTGCAGATGGCTCAAAAGGTGGCTATTTTGAATGTAATGCAATCGAAACCCAAGCAGCAATGCTTCATCGTTTCGCTGTTGCAAGTGCTGCAATTCGTTATCGTGCAATTCACGAAAAAGAAGTAGAAGAAATAGTTGCTTTAGATGTTGCATTACGTCGCAATGATCAAGATTGGTTTGAAGTGTTACCGCCAGAAATTGATAACAGAATTATCTCTAAACTTTACTACGGACATTTTATGTGCCATGTCTTTCACCAAGATTACATTGTAAAAAAAGGTTATGATTATGAAGAACTAGAATACGAAATGTTGAAATTACTTGACAAGCGTGGTGTGCAATACCCAGCCGAACACAATGTAGGGCATTTATACGAGGCTAAACCAACCTTGAGAAAATTCTATAAAGAGTTGGATCCAACCAATAGCTTTAATCCAGGTATTGGTAAAACGACGAGGAAAAAATACTGGGCGGAATAAACCTCTAAAATGCAAACAAGATGTCAAATGTGACCGCTTGTTTATTATTTCCTCTTCTTAGATAGAGCCAACTCATCAAAATAAGGTCAGCAAATTATCTGATGTTTACCGCAAAATTATTTGACTTATTCCAGTCTACACTTGTACAGTAATTGTTGGTTACTAAATGTGACATTGTAAAGTGATTGATTTGTCGTGGATTGGCAATGAGCACGAAAAAGGCTGCTTGATATAATATTTTGGCAATCGTAAGATCCAAGCCGTCGGTGCTTTCATAGATGATTCAGTCCGCATTGAAACCTTGTAAATACTCAATGGTGTGTAATGTCTTTAGGATTGTTGATTTTGGTTCGTTTTGGGGAAAGCCCAATTACGAAGTGGCGTTTGCTCTCGTCAATACAACAAGAAATTTTGTTTTTGTTCAACCTTATCCTACCTTGCATTCGGTTTTAAGTCTAGTAACTGTTCGGTTTTTTGATGAAAATTATCTGCTCTCATTGCTACAATATGGTTTGTTTCCTAGGGAGGGCAGATATGCAGATAATGGTTTATGCTACTTTACATATATCGATAAAGTACTTATGCAAACTCAAGTTATTTGTTAATTCAGGATGAAATGATGTTACCAGCATATTCTTTTCTTGGGCTGCAACGATTTTATTATTTACCGTTGCAAGAATATTGACTTTTTTACCAACACTACTGATGATAGGTCCTCTGATAAAAGTCATAGGAATTTTACCAACCCCTTTGCAATCTGCTTCTGTATAGAAACTTCCCAATTGGCGTCCATAGGCATTCCTCTCAACCACAATGTCCATTGTTCCAAAATGACTCTCTTTCTGAGAAGTAATCTCTTTAGCCAACAGAATCAAACCAGCACAAGTTCCAAAGACAGGAAAGCCAGAAGAGATAGCTTGTTTTATCGGTTCCAGCATATACAGCTCTCTTAAAAGTTTTCCTATGGCGGTGGACTCACCGCCAGGTAGAATCAAACCTGATAAATCACTGTAATGTTGTTGAAAATTTTTTAAATTTCTCAGTTCGACACTTTCAATTCCTAATTTTTCTAGCATTCGTGCATGTTCCGCAAAGGCACCTTGTAGAGCTAATATTCCGATTTTCATTTATTTTCCTCGCTCAGCCATGAGAATTTGGATTTCATTTTCATTGATACCAACCATGGCTTCACCTAAATCTTCGGAGATTTGTGCTAGGATTTGTGGATTTCGATAGTTAGTTACAGCTTTGACAATAGCGCTAGCACGTTTTATAGGATCTCCTGACTTAAAAATACCTGAACCAACAAAGACACCCTCTGCGCCAAGTTGCATCATCAAGGCCGCATCTGCTGGAGTTGCAATTCCTCCAGCTGCGAAGTTGACAACTGGCAATTTCCCATGCTTATGGACGTATTGAACCAATTCTACAGGAACTTGTAAATCTTTGGCCGCAACATAGAGCTCGTCCTCACGTAAATTTTGAATGCGACGAATTTCTTGACTCATCATGCGCATATGGCGAACAGCTTGGACGATATCTCCTGTTCCTGGTTCTCCTTTTGTACGAATCATTGAAGCCCCTTCAGCGATACGACGCAAGGCCTCGCCCAAATCCTTGGCACCACATACAAAAGGTACTTGGAATTCTTTCTTGTCCACATGGAAACGGTTGTCAGCTGGAGAAAGCACTTCACTCTCATCGATATAGTCAATTTCAATAGCTTCCAAAATCTGAGCCTCAACGAAATGTCCAATTCTAACTTTTGCCATAACTGGAATGCTAACTGCTCCTTGGATTTCCTTGATCATCTTAGGATCGCTCATTCGAGAGACACCTCCAACAGCACGAATATCTGCAGGAATTCGTTCCAAAGCCATCACTGCAGCTGCACCAGCAGCTTCTGCAATGCGAGCTTGTTCAGGGTTTTGAACATCCATGATAACACCACCTTTGAGCATCTGTGCTAAGTTTTTATTTAGTTCATAACGATTTTCAGCCATTTCTTTGTCCTCATTATTTGGTTATTTATATTGATAGCTACGTTTTTTATTGTAATGTAGAAAAGTCTTTAGAACAAGTTTGAAAAAATGCGTATATATTAAAAGGCATAATGTCTAGTGTGCTTAATTTCAGTTTTTTGTATAAACGAAGTGTAGAACGTCAGAAGGATTGTCCAATTTAATAATAGAAAAAAGAGCTACTTTAGCTGAAAGAATTTCGTCCTTAAGTGCCACAATAGTTATTAAAAAAACCTTGAAATGTTTTTAAAAACCTTTTTCTATGTGGTTAGATTTTCTGAAATTTAAGAAAAAGCTTGAAAGGGAGTTTACGCTTTCCTAGAGCTTGTGAAATTAACTTTATTAGATAAGCCATACAAAACATGGAAGCTAGTAATAATCTCTAGGATGGTAATGAGGGGAAATTGTCTCTATAATGCGCAAAATTTTGATAATGAAAGGATAATTTGTATGGGAATGATTATTACTGTTGATGGGCCTAGTGGTGCTGGGAAAGGGACGCTTTGTTACGCGTTGGCTGAAAAGTTGGGCTATGCACTGTTGGATAGTGGGGCGATTTATCGCGTTACTGCATTGGCAGCGTTGCAACGTAAAACTGATCTAACAAATGAAACAGATTTAGCAGAATTAGCACGTCATTTAGATATTCAATTTATTCCTCAAAATGGCGAGGTAAACATTTTGCTTGCAGGAATGGATGTGAGCCGTTTAATTCGCACGCAAGAAGTGGCAGATGCTGCGTCAAAAGTAGCAGTTTTTCAAAAAGTGCGGTCAGCTTTATTACAACTTCAGCAAGATTTTGCGAAAAATGATGGATTAATTGCGGATGGTAGAGATATGGGAACAGTTGTATTCCCAAATGCACAAGTAAAATTATTTTTAGATGCAAGTGCTGAAGAACGTGCAAAAAGACGCTATAAACAGTTGCAAAATAAAGGAATAAATGGTAACTTTGCACAGATTTTAGCCGAGATAAAAGAGCGTGATCTTCGTGATAGAAATCGTGAAGTTGCGCCGCTAAAACCAGCGGATGATGCTTTATTATTGGATAGCACAGCCTTGAGTATCAATGAAGTGATCGATCAGGCGTTGTCTTATATTCAAGAAAAGGTATCAGTTTAGATTTAACTGTTTGTTCAAGGAAGAATAAGCATTTATCCTCAACCCCGCATTTTATGGATTTTAATGTGGATGTTATTAACTTAAATTAAGAAGATTATTTATATGTCAGAATCTTTTGCTCAACTTTTTGAAGAATCATTAAAAGGCCTTGAAACTCGTCAAGGTTCAATCGTTAGCGGTACTGTAGTAGCTATCCAAAAAGGCTTTGTGCTTGTTGATGCAGGTTTAAAATCTGAGTCTGCAATTCCAGTTGCTGAATTTTTAAATGCACAAGGCGAACTTGAAATCCAAGTTGGCGATACTGTAAATGTTGCTTTAGATGCAGTTGAAGATGGTTTCGGCGAAACTAAACTTTCTCGTGAGAAAGCTGTTCGTCACGAATCTTGGATTGAATTAGAAAAAGCTTACGAAGAAAAAGCGACCGTTATCGGTTTAATCAACGGCAAAGTGAAAGGTGGCTTCACAGTTGAGTTAAACGGTGTTCGTGCATTCTTACCAGGTTCTTTAGTTGATACTCGTCCAGCGCGTGAAGCAGATCACTTACTTGGTAAAGAATTAGAATTCAAAGTAATCAAATTAGATCAAAAACGTAACAACGTTGTTGTTTCTCGTCGTGCAGTAATTGAATCTGAAAACAGCCAAGAACGTGAACAAGTATTAGAAAATCTTGTTGAAGGTTCAGAAGTTAAAGGTATCGTTAAAAACTTAACTGAGTACGGTGCATTCGTTGATCTTGGTGGTGTTGATGGTTTATTACACATCACAGATATGGCTTGGAAACGTGTTAAACACCCAAGTGAAATCGTAAATGTTGGCGATGAAGTAACTGTTAAAGTATTAAAATTCGATAAAGATCGTACTCGCGTATCTTTAGGCTTAAAACAATTAGGTCAAGATCCTTGGGCTGCAATTGCTGAAAATCATCCAGTAAACAGCAAATTAACAGGTAAAGTAACTAACTTAACTGACTATGGCTGTTTCGTTGAAATCTTAGATGGCGTTGAAGGTTTAGTTCACGTTTCTGAAATGGATTGGACTAATAAAAATATCCACCCATCTAAAGTGGTTAGCTTAGGCGATACTGTAGAAGTAATGGTATTAGAAATTGATGAAGAACGTCGTCGTATTTCTTTAGGCTTAAAACAATGTAAAGCTAACCCTTGGACTCAATTTGCTGATACTCACAACAAAGGCGATAAAGTAACGGGTAAAATCAAGTCTATCACTGATTTCGGTATCTTCATCGGTCTTGAAGGTGGTATCGATGGTTTAGTTCACTTATCTGATATTTCTTGGAGTATTTCAGGCGAAGAAGCTGTTCGTCAATACAAAAAAGGTGACGAAGTGTCAGCTGTTGTATTAGCTGTTGATGCAGTAAAAGAACGTATCTCTTTAGGTATTAAACAACTTGAAGAAGATCCATTCAATAACTTTGTTGCAATCAACAAAAAAGGTGCGGTAGTATCTGCAACTGTTGTTGAAGCAGATGCTAAAGGTGCTAAAGTTGAATTAGCAGGTGGTGTTGAAGGTTATATCCGTTCTGCTGATTTAACAAGTGAAGTAGCTATTGGCGATGTGGTTGAAGCGAAATACACTGGAGTAGATCGTAAATCTCGCATTGTTCACTTATCAGTGAAAGCAAAAGATCAAGCTGAAGAAGCTGCGGCAGTTGCAAGTGTAAATAACAAACAAGAAGATATTGTTATTCCAAATGCAATGGCTGAAGCATTTAAAGCAGCTAAAGGTGAATAATTAATTCACGTAATAAGGCTGGGCTGATGTCCAGCCTTATTTGTTAGGAGTTATTGCTAATATATTTGTGTAATTTATTATCAATAGATCTTAATTTAAATAATATTAAGGAAGTATAGAGGATGACTAAGTCAGAACTTATGGAAAAATTGTCAGCAAAACAGCCAACTTTATCTGCAAAAGAAATTGAAAATATGGTAAAAGATATTTTAGAGTTTATTTCTCAATCTCTTGAAAATGGTGATCGTGTTGAAGTTCGAGGTTTTGGTAGCTTTTCTTTACATCATCGGCAACCACGTTTGGGAAGAAATCCGAAAACAGGCGATTCAGTAAACTTATCAGCTAAGTCTGTTCCATATTTTAAAGCGGGTAAAGAATTAAAAGCTAGAGTGGATGTTCAGGCTTAATTGATTAAAATTTAATTAAAATATTTTTGATTAAAAAGTTTATTTTGGGTTACAAATATTTTAAAGGAAATGAAATGATTAAATATATTTTAGGCATTGTGATCTTTATTGCGATTGTGTTAGTTGCAATTACCATTGGTGCGAATAACGATCAGATTATTACATTTAATTATATTGTGGCAGAAAGTCAGTTTCAGCTTTCAAGCCTCGTTGCAATTTTATTTGGGTTAGGTTTAATTCTTGGTTGGTTAATTACTGCTTTTTTCTATATTAAGTTAAAATTAAAAAATATGGCACTAGCTCGTCAAGTGAAACGTCAGACTTTACAAATCAATGAATTGACGACTACGCGCGATAAGGTCGCTTAATGATAGAATTACTCTTTCTATTATTGCCTATTGCTGCTGCCTATGGCTGGTATATGGGGCGGCGTAGTGCGAAGAAAGATCAAGATGACATAAGTAATAAACTCTCCCGAGATTATGTTACGGGAGTGAATTTTTTACTTTCTAATCAAACTGATAAAGCTGTAGATTTGTTTTTAGATATGTTGCAAAAGCAAGAAATCGAAAATGAAATCGAAAGCCACTCCCAATTTGAAGCCGAGCTTACACTTGGTAATCTGTTTCGTTCTCGAGGCGAAGTTGATCGTGCATTGCGTATTCATCAAGCTTTAGATCTTAGTCCTAATTATACTTTTGAACAAAAATTACTTGCAAAACAACAGCTTGCTCGAGATTTTATGGTGGTTGGTTTTTTTGACCGAGCTGAGAATCTTTATATTTTACTAGTAGATGAACCTGAATTTGCAGAAAATGCTTTACAGCAACTTTTAGTGATTTATCAAAAAACAAAAGAATGGAAAAAAGCAGTCAATATTGCTGAAAAACTCGCTAAAATAAAGCCACAAGAGAATAATATTGAACTTGCGCAATGTTATTGTGAATATTCACAAAGTTTAGAACCTGAAAGTGCGGTTGAAAAACGCAGTGTTTTACAAAAGGCTTTGTCGGTTTCTCCGACTTGTGTTCGCGCTTCTTTATTGCTTGCAAATTTAGCAATGCTTGATGGTCAATATCAACAAGCAGTAGAAATTTTAGAAAATGTTTTGGAGCAAAATCCAGATTATACGGGTGAAATTTTGTCACCTTTAAAACATTGTTATGAAGAATTAAATCAGTTAGATAATTTTGAGTTATTTTTAATTCGTGCAGGTCAAATTATTAATAATGATGAAGTAGAACTAGCTCTAGTCAAATTAATTGAAGAAAAAGATGGTAAGTCTGCTGCGCAAGCTAAGCTTTATCAACAACTTACAAAAAATCCAAGTACTTTAATTTTCCATCGTTTTATGCAGTATCAAATTGATGATGCAGAAGACGGGCGGGGAAAAGAAAGCTTAATTTTATTACATAAAATGGTTGGCGAAAGGATTAAGCAAACATCGCCTTATCGTTGTACAAATTGTGGTTATCAAATTCATAAGCTATTGTGGAATTGCCCATCTTGCCGTCAATGGGAAAGTATTAAACCGGTTTCAAATCAAGAACATAATTAATTGATACTCAGTGAGGTAACATTATGACAAGCAAAATTATTGTGGCATTGGATTATGAGAAAGAAGCAGAGGCTCTTGCTTTAGTTGATCAAATTGATCCAAGTTTGTGTCGATTAAAAGTGGGTAAAGAAATGTTTACTACACTTGGTATTAATTTTGTAAAACAATTACATCAACGTAACTTTGATGTTTTTTTGGATCTTAAATATCACGATATTCCAAATACGGTAGCAAGAGCAGTTCGTTCTGCTGCTGATTTAGGCGTATGGATGGTGGATTTACACGCAAGTGGTGGTTTGCGTATGATGGAAGAGGCGAAGAAAATTCTTGAACCTTATGGGAAAGATGCACCATTGCTTATTGCCGTGACGGTATTAACCAGTATGGAAGATTTGGATTTATTACAAATTGGGATTAATGCATCGCCAATGGAACAAGTTTTACGCTTAGCTCATTTAACCCAACGGGCGGGTTTAGATGGTGTAGTCTGTTCCCCTCAAGAAGTTGAAATTTTACGTAATACTTGTGGTAAAGAGTTTAAATTAGTTACACCGGGGATTCGTCCAATAGGAACTGATTTTGGTGATCAACGACGTGTGATGACGCCTACTGCAGCAATTCGTGCAGGTTCAGATTATTTAGTTATTGGACGCCCTATAACTCAAGCGGATAATCCTGCGGAGGTTCTCCGTTCTATTAATGTATCTATTGGGTAATCATAAATGTCAGATTTTGTTTTAGTGTATTCTACAGATGTGGGGCGAATTAAAGAGGAAAAGGCTTCTGTAGTTCGCCCAAAAGGAGACGGTGTTGTACGTATCCAAAAACAAACAAGTGGTAGGAAAGGTGCTGGCGTATCGGTTATAACTGGTTTAGATTTATCTGACGAGGATTTGAAAAAATTAGCTGCAGAATTAAAGAAACGTTGTGGATGTGGCGGATCAGTTAAAAATGGTATTATTGAAATTCAAGGGGAAAAACGAGATTTGCTCAAGCAATTATTAGAGCAAAAAGGGTTTAAAGTTAAATTATCAGGTGGATGATTAAAAAGGCACATTAGTGCCTTTTTTGTTATAGATTTAAAATTTCTTTGACGAAAGGAATTGTGAGATTTCGTTGTGCTTGCAATGATGCTTTATCTAGTAGATCAAGTGCTTCAAATAAAGTATGCATATCTCGTGCTAGTCGTGTAATTAAAAAATTTGCAGTTTCGTCAGATAATTGGAATCCTCGTTGGTAAGCTGTATGCTGTAGTACTTCGACTTTTTGTTCATCTGTTAATGAATTTAATTGATAAATTTCGCCCCAAGTCAAGCGAGAGTTTAAATCAGGTAATTTTACAGAAAGTGCGGAAGGCGATTTATCTGCACTAATTAGTAACAGCGTTTTTCCGCTTGCTTTAATTCGATTGAATAGATCAAAAATAGCTAATTCCCATTCATCATTTCCTATGACGCTTTGTAAATCATCTAAGCATACCAATTCTTGCTGTTCTAAATTTTCAAGAACTGCGGTAGAAAAATATTGAGATTTGCTAAGGGGTACATAAATAGCAGTACGTTGATTGATTAAATATTCGTTACTGAATGCTCTAAGTAAATGGGTTTTACCAGAGCCTTTATCTCCCCAAATGTAGAAAAACGGTTGTTTTAAATCAGATGAATTTTTGCGTAAAGAATCAAGCAATAAAAGATTATTATCGCCGTAAAAGTTTTCTAATGTGGCATCATTAATTTGATGAATGGGTAAGGGAAGCTGTTTATTCAAATGTTTATGTAGTACAGATTAAGTAAGAAAGGGCTAAATGATAATTTAACCCTTTGAAATGAGGATTATTCTACTTCATTTTTTGCTTTCGGTAAAACAAGGTTTAAGATGATAGCAACAATCGCACATAAGCTGATACCTTTTAGTGATACGTTACCCACATCTACAAACATATTGCCGATACCAAATGTCATTACAACAGAAATAATACATAGATTACGCGCTTCGGTAACATCAACTTTGCCACGAATTAAGGTGCTAATGCCCACGACTGCGATTGAACCGAAAACAAGCATCATAATTCCACCCATTACAATCGTTGGAATGGTTGATAGGAATGCGCCTACTTTTCCACAGAATGAAATCGCAATAGCCCAAACAGCAGCCCAAGTCATAATATTTGGGTTAAAGTTGCGTGTTAGCATCACAGCACCAGTAACTTCCGCATAAGTCGTATTAGGCGGACCGCCCACTAAAGAAGCTGCAGCAGTAGCGACGCCATCGCCTAATAAAGTGCGGTGTAATCCTGGTTTTTTTAGAAAATCTTTACCTGTCACAGAGCTAATCGCCATAATACCACCAACGTGTTCTACGGCAGGGGCAATAGCAATTGGTAACATATAAAGAATAGCTTCTAGGTTAAATTCAGGTGTCGTTAATTTGGGCAAACTGAACCAAGGTGCATCAATAACTGGTTGGAAATTAATTAAACCCAGAAACAAACACAAAATATAGCCTACGGTAATACCGAACATTATTGGAATAAGTTTCATCAATCCTTTGGCAAATACAGCCACAGATAAAGTGGTAAGAAGCGTTACCATTGAAACTAATACTGCGTCGTTATAAGCATAGTTACTGTTTTTACCTAATGACATATCCACCGCAATAGGTGCAAGCCCCATGCCAATGATAATAATTACTGGCCCAACAACCACTGGTGGGAAAAAACGTTGTAGTGCTTCTGCTCCCCGTAATTTTACTAACGTACTCAAGGCGAAATAAACAAGCCCAGTAAACGCTAAACCGCCCATCGTAGTCGCAATACCCCAAGTTTGAACACCATATTGAATGGGCGCGATAAAGGCAAAAGATGATGCCAAGAAAATAGGCACTTGTTTGCCTGTACAAAATTGGAAAAGTAGAGTGCCAACGCCTGCTGTTAATAATGCCGTATTGGAATCAAGTCCTGTAATTAATGGTACAAGAACAAGCGCACCAAATGCGACGAAGAGCATTTGTAGGCCAACGAAAGATTGTTTTAATTTGCTTTGATTTTCCGAAGGAAAAGAAGAAGTTTGGTTTGTCATTTAGTTTCAACTCTCTGTTTGAATTAACTTAAAAGTGCGGTCAGTTTTTCTTGTGTTTCACGCACGGAAAAAAGACGGCTTAAATGCCGTCTTGTTTTGGGGATTATTTTGTCCCAAAAATTTTATCGCCCGCGTCACCAAGACCCGGAATAATGTAACCTTGTTCATTTAAATGGCTATCAATAGAAGCGCAGTAGAGTTCAATGTCAGGGTGCGCAGCCTCAAGAGCCTTAATTCCTTCTGGTGCAGCCACTAACACTAATACTTTGATATGTTTACAACCTTTTGCTTTTAAAAGATCGAGGGTGGCAATCATAGAACCGCCTGTTGCAAGCATTGGATCGACAACAATTGCAAGACGTTCTTCTAAATCGCTAGCTAATTTTTGAAAATAAGGGACTGGCTTAAGGGTTTCTTCATTACGGTAGATTCCCACTACACTGATACGCGCGCTTGGTACATGTTCAAGTACACCATCCATCATACCTAAACCAGCACGTAAAATTGGCACAACCGTTACTTTTTTACCTTTAATTCGATCAATTTCTACAGGGCCATTCCAACTGTTGATCGTTACTTTTTCAGTTTCTAAATCAGAGGTTGCTTCATAGGTTAATAGGCTACCAATTTCTGTTGCCAGTTCACGGAATTTTTTTGTATCAATCTCAGCTTCACGCATCACACCTAGTTTGTGTTTTACAAGTGGGTGTTTTACTTCAACTAGTTTCATTTTCACTCTCCTTTTGGCTCTTAAAAAACAAATTGACGAATTTTAGATTAAAAACATACAAAATGGTAGAGCTTAATAAAAATATTCTGATGGTTTTATAAATTTGGCAGGGAAATCTTGAGGGGAAAACACAATATTTTTAAACTGGTCGAATACTCTCTACATCTAATTTTGCATCGAATTCATTAAGCAACATTTGTAGTTTGCTATCTTTTTGCAATTCATTTTGAGCTTTTTCCCGCAATGCTTGATAAATATTACGGCGATATTCAATTGGCGTCGCGACATTGCTATCATCAAGATTGATTGTTAATCGAATATCTTTACCTTGCAATTTACTTAAAGCTTCAACCAAATTTTTTATACTTCTGTCTTGGCGTAAATGAGATTTTTCTGAATGTAGTCCAAGATTGATTTCATCATCGGTTTTGCTTTGTAAGAAACAATTTAACGCTAATTCTTTGCTAAATCCTGTTACGCCAGAACGTTCAACTATATCTGCCCACTCATCTTGTTGTTGAGTTTGGGTGATGATTTTTAAACGTAATTCAGGCGTAATATCTTTTAAAATCGCCTGTTTTATATCAGAAGGACGAACGCCTGTATCGGCTTTAGCAAGTTCTGGATTGCTCCATTCCCAACGATAGGTGTCAGCACTCAAGATTTCTTGTTCATCTTGAGCAACTTCTGCATTATCATCACTTGAATTTTCTTCTGTGCTATTTTCTTGTGGAGCTTGTGCGGCATTTGGTGGTGATGTTGGTTTTTCTATGTGCTTGGGCTTTGGTTCAGTCATTTCTCGCACGGGAAGTGCGGTCATTTTTTTATGAGATTTTTCTTCATCCAGTTCTTGGATGTGATGTAAAGTTTCACTTACTACAGCTAATGATTCAGCTTTGTGTTCTTGACGTTCTTGGTTTTCGAGTTGTGTTAAATGTTCCAGCGCATCTAAAGCGGAAAGGCTTGCCAAATTTGGAATGCTCGTTTTATTTGGTTTTGCTTGAGAATAAGCTGATTTTATACTTTGCGACAGTACTGGCACATCTACATAATTACCAGTATTTTCAACCGCACTTGGCGTTGATGGCGGTGGAGTAATTGTAGTGTTAGTCTTTGGTACTGCCGTAAGGAACTTTGGGTGGAATGCCAATGCCCTCAATAATGTCATTTCTGCTCCAATACGACGATTTGGCGCATTTGATAAATCTTTTCTACCAGAAACAATCACTTGATAAAAAAACTGAACATCTTCTGGAGAGATATGTTTGGCTAAAAATGAAAAATGTTCATTGTCATCTGAAGATTTTTGTGGAAGAAGTTGCATGAGTGCAATTTGATGTAATTTTTCTGCACATTCGCCAAGTAATTTGTCCCAATCGCCTGCCGCATCTGCAACTCTTTGCAGTGTTCGCATTAAGAGTTCGCCATTGCCTTGGTGTAAGGCGTATAAAATATCAACAGAATAGTTATCATCAAGCAACCCTAACATATTGCTTACAACATTATTCGTAACTTGTCGGTCGCCCATTGCAATGGCTTGATCCGTTAAACTTAAACTATCACGAATACTTCCTTGCGCCGCTTTTGCAAGTTTAACTAATGCAGGCTCTTCAAAAGGAATATTTTCTTGCGTCAAAATATGGGCAAGATGCTGGGAGATTTGAGTTTCATCTAATGCTTTAAGATGAAATTGTAAACAGCGAGAAAGAATAGTTACAGGTAGTTTTTGTGGATCTGTTGTTGCGAGTAAAAATTTTACATATTCGGGCGGTTCTTCTAAAGTTTTGAGCAACGCATTAAATGAATGACGAGATAGCATATGGACTTCATCGATTAAGTAAACCTTAAATCTGCCCACAACTGGTTTATATTGCACGTTATCCAATAATTCACGCGTGTCTTCAACTTTTGTGCGAGACGCCGCATCAATTTCAATTAAATCAATAAAATTGCCTTGCTCAATAGTTTTACAATTTTCACATTCGCCACAAGGCGTTGCCGTTACACCGTGAACACAATTTAATCCTTTCGCGAATAATCTAGCAATAGAGGTTTTTCCTACACCACGCGTGCCTGAAAAGAGGTAAGCGTGATGTAGTCGATTATCTTTTAATCCATTTGCTAATGCCGTGATAATATGTTCTTGCCCAACGACATCAGCAAATGTTTTTGGTCGCCACTTTCTGGCTAAGACTTGATAGCTCATCGAATCCTTAATTAATGACCTTCAAAATTGACGAGTGTATAGCAATCAACGCCCAAATTATTTAAGCGTTTTTCGCCACCTAATTCAGGTAAATTAATCACAAATGCAGCGTGTTTTACCGCTCCACCTAAACGTTGCACTAATTTTACTGTCGCTTCAACTGTGCCACCAGTTGCTAATAAATCATCAATAATTAAAACATTGTCACCTTCTGAAATTGCATCAACGTGCATTTCCAAAGTATCTTGACCATATTCTAATTGATAAGATTGAGAAATAGTCTCACGTGGTAATTTTTTAGGTTTACGTACTAATTCGAAAGGTAAACCTAGTGCTAAGGCAACGGGGGCACCAAAAATAAAACCACGAGATTCAGTTCCAAGCACTTTGGTAATTCCTTTATCGCGATATTGTTCCACAATAAGATCTATTGTTGCTTTAAAAGCTGCTGGAACTTCTAAAAGGGTCGTAATGTCGCGGAAGATAATGCCTTCTTTTGGATAATTAGGAATTGATTTGATAGAAGATTTGATTAAATCAAGTTGTGTAGTCATAAATAATGCTCAAAAGTGCGGTAAAAAAAAGAAACGTTTTTAGATTGGCATTCTATCATAAAAAAATAGAAAGAGAGGAAAATAAAAATCCCCAATTGGGGATTTTTATTTAGGCTGGAATTTTTAATCTAAGCAGAATTAAAAATTCTTCAATAAGAATTATTTTTTCTTCGCTTTTGCATTTGGAAGGTCAGTAATTGAGCCTTCAAATACTTCCGCAGCTAAGCCAACAGACTCATGTAACGTTGGGTGTGCGTGGATAGTTAATGCGATATCTTCTGCATCACAACCCATTTCAATTGCCAAACCAATTTCGCCTAATAATTCCCCACCATTAGAACCTACGATTGCACCGCCCAGTACACGATGCGTATCTTTATCAAAGATTAACTTCGTCATACCTTCTGAACATTCAGATGCAATCGCGCGGCCTGATGCAGCCCAAGGGAATTTAGCCACTTCGTAGTTTAAGCCTTCTTGTTTACATTCTTTCTCAGTTTTACCTACCCACGCCACTTCTGGTTCGGTATAAGCGATTGATGGAATTACTTTAGGATCGAAGTAGTGTTTTTGTCCTGCAATGACTTCTGCGGCAACGTGACCTTCGTGAACACCTTTATGTGCTAACATTGGCTGACCTACAATATCCCCAATTGCGTAGATATGTGGCACGTTGGTACGCATTTGTTTATCAACGTGAATAAAACCACGATCATCTACTTCAACGCCTGCTTTACCTGCATCAATCAATTTACCATTTGGCACACGACCGATAGCGACAAGTACTGCATCATAACGTTTGGTGTCATTACAGGCTTTGCCTTCCATTGAAACGTAGATACCATCATCTTTTGCTTCAACTGCAGTCACTTTGGTTTCAAGCATTAACTTGAATTTTTTCTCAACTTGTTTAGTGTAAATACCAACAACATCTTTATCTGCTGCGGGAATCACTTGGTCGAACATTTCAACAACTTCAACTTCAGAACCTAAAGCATTGTATACAGTACCCATTTCTAAACCGATGATACCACCGCCCATAATAAGTAGTTTTTTCGGTACTTCTTTTAATTTAAGTGCATCTGTTGAATCCCAAATACGAGGATCTTCGTGTGGGATAAAGGGTAATTGAACTGGACGAGAACCTGCCGCAATAATGGCATTGTCGAATTTAACAGTCGTTGGGTTTCCATCGCGATCACGCGCAACTAATGTGTGAGAATCGGTAAAAGTCGCTAAACCTTCAACAACAGTCACTTTACGTGCTTTTGCCATTCCTGCTAAACCGCCAGTTAATTTAGCAACAACAGCTTCTTTACCTGCACGTACTTCATCTAGCTCAATGCGTGGTTCACTAAAATAAATACCATTTTTATTAGCGTGCTTTGCTTCTTCAATTACTTTTGCAACGTGTAATAACGCTTTAGATGGAATACAACCTACGTTTAAACACACCCCACCTAAGGTTGAATAACGCTCAACAATAACAGTTTCTAATCCTAAATCCGCACAACGGAATGCGGCTGAATAACCGGCAGGACCTGCACCAAGTACAACGACTTGGGTTTTAATTTCTTTACTCATTTTTACCTCGTAAAAACGTTAAAAATATTGACCGCACTTTTACGGTCTTTATAGGATGGGTTTCTGCCCACCAAAGATTTCATTAATCGGTGGGCTTAAAGCCCACCTACAGATTACATTACTAAGCGACGTAAATCTGCTAAAACAGAGCCAAGATAGCTAATGAAACGAGCTCCATCTGCACCATCAATGACACGGTGGTCGAATGATAATGACATTGGAAGAATTAAGCGTGGCGCAAATTCTTTACCGTTCCATACTGGCTCCATTGATGATTTAGACACACCAAGGATAGCTACTTCTGGCGCATTTACGATTGGCGCAAAGTGCGTTGTACCAATACCACCAAGACTTGAAATGGTGAAACAGCCACCTTGCATATCAGATGCAGTCAATTTGCCTTCACGTGCTTTTTTCGATACTTCCATTAATTCACGTGAAAGTTCGATAATGCCTTTCTTGTTCACATTTTTGAATACAGGCACGACTAAGCCATTCGGCGTATCTACTGCGACACCGATGTTAATATATTTTTTCAGGATTAAGCGTTGAGCATCTTCGGTAATTGAGCTATTGAAACGTGGATACGCTTCTAATGCTTTTGCCACCGCTTTCATAATGAACACAACTGGCGTGATTTTTACGCCGAGTTTTTGTTTTTCTGCTAACGCATTTTGTTCTTTACGGAATGCTTCTAAATCCGTGATATCTGCTTTATCGAAGTGAGTAACGTGTGGAATTATTACCCAGTTACGATGTAAGTTAGCACCTGAAATTTTGTTGATACGACTTAATTCAACTTCTTCAATTTCGCCAAATTTACTGAAATCAACTTTTGGCCATGGCAATAAGCCTAATCCAGCACCATTTGCTACACCATTGCCAGTAGCTTGTGCTGTTGCACCGCTTTCATAAGCTTTAACTGCGGTCTTCACATAAGCTTCAATATCTTCTTTAACGATACGACCTTTACGACCAGTACCTTTTACTTTATCTAGATTTACACCAAATTCACGAGCTAAACGACGAATAACTGGTGTTGCGTGTGCATATCCTGTACTTGCTTCTACTTGTTCTTGGCTTAATCCAGATACGTTGTTATTTGATTGAGCTGCTTGTGCAGTAGTATCAGGAGCTGCTGCCTGTGGTGCTTGTGCAGTAGTAGCAGGAGCTGCTGTCTGTGGTGCTGATGTTGAAGCTGATGCTGATGCTGCTGGAGCTGCACCTAGTACTTCAAAACGCATAATTAATGAACCAGTTGAAACTTTATCGCCTGATTTCACTAAAATTTCTTTTACCACACCGCCGAATGGTGCAGGAACTTCCATTGAGGCTTTATCGCCTTCAACGGTAATTAAAGATTGTTCTTCAGTGATTGTATCGCCAACTGCAACCATAATTTCGGTTACATTGACTTCATCGCCACCAATATCTGGCACATTTACTTCTACAATAGCTGAAGCCGTTGGTGCGGTAGCAACCACTGGTGCAGTAGGCGCATCAGCTACTGGAGCAGTAGGCTCATCAGCTGCTGGAGCAGCACCTGCCGCTTCTAATACAAGCATTGGAGTACCAGTTGAAACTTTATCGCCCACTTTCACTAAAATTTCTTTTACAACACCCGCTTCTGGTGCAGGCACTTCCATTGAAGCTTTATCGCCTTCAACGTTAATGATAGATTGATCAACAGAAATGGTATCGCCTACGTTTACCATCACTTCTGTTACGGTAACTTCATCACTACCAATATCAGGAATTTGAATTTGTTTTGACATTTTTTGTTCCTTTTAAAGTGCGGTCATAAAACACAATGTTTTTTGACCGCAGTTTTCATCAATTACGCATAAAGCGGATTGATACGATCTACATTCAAACCGAATTTCGCAATCGCATCTGCAACCACTTGGTTAGATACTGTACCTTCTTTCGCTAATTGAGAAAGTGCAGCAACCACAACATAACGTGCATCAACTTCGAAGTGTTCACGTAAGTTTGCACGGCTATCTGAACGACCGAAACCGTCTGTACCTAATACATGATAGTGCTTACTTGGTACAAATGCACGGATTTGATCAGCATAACCTTTCACATAGTCAGTTGAAGCAACGGTTGGTAAATCAGCTAATACTTGAGCAACGTATGGTACGCGTTGTGTCTCTGTTGGGTGTAATAAGTTCCAACGTGCTGCATCATGACCTTCGCGTGCTAATTCATTGAATGAAGGCGCAGAAAATACATCTGAAGTCACACCGTAGTCATTTGCAAGAATTTGTGCCGCTTCACGAACGTGACGCATAATCGCACCAGAACCTAATAATTGAACGTGACCTTTGCCTTTTTTACCTTCCACTGTTTCAAATTTATATAAACCTTTACGGATACCTTCTTCCGCACCAGCAGGCATTGCAGGTTGATCCATCACTTCATTTAATGTAGTCATATAATAGAATACATCTTCTTGTTTTTCGCCGTACATACGGTTGATACCGTCTTGCATAATAACAGCAACTTCAAATGCAAATGATGGATCGTAAGTAACGCAATTAGGAATAACGCCCGCTTGAATATGGCTGTGACCGTCTTCGTGTTGTAAACCTTCGCCATTTAAGGTTGTACGACCAGAAGTACCCCCTACCATAAAGCCACGAGCTAATTGGTCGCCTGCAGCCCACATCATATCGCCCACACGTTGGAAACCGAACATTGAGTAATAGATAAAGAATGGAATCATCGGTTGGTTATTGACAGAGTACGAGTTCGCTGCTGCTAACCAAGATGCGGTTGCACCTAATTCATTGATACCTTCTTGTAATACTTGACCATCTTTTGCTTCACGATAGTAAGCCACTAAATCACGGTCTGAAGGTACATAGTTTTGACCATGTGGGTTATAAATACCAACTTGACGGAATAAACCTTCCATACCGAAAGTACGTGCTTCATCCGCAATCATTGGAACGATAGTTTTACCGATGTTTTTATCTTTTAATAAGATGTTTAATGCACGAGTAAACGCCATAGTGGTTGAAATACCACGAGGTTGTTCTTCTAATAATGCTTTAAACTCTTCTAATGCAGGAACTTTATATTCAACATCAAATTTAGTACGACGAGCGGGAACATAACCGTTTAATGCTTTACGGTGACCATGTAAGTATTCATACTCAGGTGTGCCTTCAGCAAATTTAATGTATTCTAATTTTTCTACTTGTTCATCGGTTAATGGTAATTCAAAGAAGTCACGGAAACCTTTAAGGCTTTCGTAAGACATTTTTTTAGATTGGTGAGCGGTATTTTTACTTTCCGCTTCAGGAATTTTATAACCTTTAACTTGATGCGCTAAAATCACAACTGGTTTCGTTGCATTTTGTGCTTTTGCATAGGCTGCATATAATTTTTCGCTATCATGTGCACCACGGCGTAATGCCCAGATTTCATCATCGGTCATATCAGCAACTAATGCAGCAGTTTCTGGATAACGACCGAAGAAGTGTTCGCGAATATATGCACCATCTTTAGATTTAAAGGTTAAATAGTCTCCATCAACGACTTCCATCATTAACTGAGTTAATTTACCTGAAGTATCTTTCGCGAATAATTTATCCCAATCGCTGCCCCATAAAACTTTAATCACTTCCCAGCCAGCACCAGTAAATAGCCCTTCTAATTCTTGAACGATTTTACCATTACCATTCACAGGGCCATCTAAACGTTGTAAGTTACAGCTGATAGTGAAGATTAAGTTATCTAACTTCTCACGAGCCGCAAAAGTTAATGCACCTTTAGACTCAATTTCATCCATCTCGCCATCGCCTAAGAATGCATAAACTTTTTGATCTTTGGTATCTTTTAAACCACGGTTATCGAGATATTTTAAGAAACGCGCTTGGTAGATGGCATTCACAGGGCCTAAACCCATAGAAACCGTAGAGAATTGCCAGAATTCAGGCATTAATTTAGGGTGTGGATATGAAGATAAACCGTCGGTAAAGGCTTCTTGACGGAAGTTATCCATTTGTTCTTCAGTTAAACGACCTTCTAAGAAAGCACGCGCATACATACCTGGTGCTGCATGGCCTTGGAAGAAAATTAAATCGCCGCCATTTTTCTCTGTTGCAGCTTTAAAAAAGTGGTTGTAGCAAACTTCATACATTGTTGCTGCAGATTGGAAAGTGGAAATATGCCCACCTAAATCAAGATCTTTCTTCTGACTGCGTAAAACCATCGCGATCGCATTCCAACGTACTGCTGAACGAATACGACGTTCGATGGCGTGATCACCTGGATAAGCAGGTTGCTCAGCCACAGGAATAGTATTCACGTAATCAGTGGTAACTCCTGTTGGCAATGAAACACCACTTGTACGTGCTTGACCAATAACTTGCTCAACAATATATTGAGCACGCTCAACGCCCTCTTCACGAATTAATGAATCTAATGATTGCAACCAATCTTGTGTTTCGATTGGATCAATGTCATTTTTTAAAATCTCAGACATAGGTTTTCCTTAATCTGTTTTGAGTGAATATTAGTTTAGACAAGGCTAAACACGAATACGGCAATATTTGCTTTTCACAAACATTTAACAAATCTTGTAAATTTTAGAAGATTTTTTGAGATAAAGATAGTGAATTTTCATCAAATCATCATATCAAATCAGCTTTGCCATAAATAATTATTTGAAAGTGCGGTAATTTTTTTGTGTTTTTTTGTTCGCTAAAATAACCAGTAAAATATTGCATTCCATCGGGCTTTGTTTTAAAGTTTTTTCAGATTTTTTTCAAAAAGGACTCAGCAATGCAGACAACAACTCGAACCCTCACTCAACACAAACGTATTGCACTTGTGGCTCACGATAGTTGTAAAAAAAATTTACTGAATTGGACGCAAAAACACAAAGAGGCACTTAAGCCTCATATACTTTATGCAACAGGTACAACAGGGCATATTTTAGAACGAGAAACAGGTTTAAGCATTCAATCTTTATTAAGTGGTCCGATGGGAGGTGACCAACAACTTGGTGGATTAATCGCAGAAAAGAAAATCGACATGATGATCTTCTTTTGGGATCCAATGAATGCTGCACCACATGATCCTGATGTGAAAGCCCTTATGCGTATTGCAACAGTGTGGAATATCCCTGTTGCGATTAATCAAAGCTCTGCAGATTTTCTTTTAACTTCAGTTTTATTTGAACAAGATGTGGAAATTGACGTACCAGATTATGAAGGGTATTTAAAAGAGCGGTTAGCTTAAACTGCAACGAAAATTTACCGCACTTTATAGTTGTAGGGTGGGCTTTAGCCCACCAATTAACCATAAAAAATAGAATAAAAACGGTGGGCTGAAGCCCACCCTACGATACTTTTAATTAAATACAAAACAGGGCGACAATTTATCGCCCTGTTTCAGTTATCTCCCAAATCCCCCCATTACAAGTATAAAGAGTACCACTTTCAACTGTTCTTCTGGGATTGGCTTGCCGTTTAGTTTCAAGTCGTTATTTTCTAGAGCAAGCGTTAATGTTACGGTTTTGTCCGTGTTTACGATAATGTCATTCACTTCACCTTCGGTAACTAATTCATTCAATCGGTGAACGAAATCTTGCTTTTGGTTTTCTGGTACAAATTTAGATAACAATGAAATCGCAGTTTCTTTGTTCACATCAAAATTGATTGAAAAATCTTTGAATTGTTTGTATAAGCCACTGCGCATTAAATCAAATTTAGGATTTGGCACTAAAGCAATATTTAGATCCAATGCCACTTTGCCTTTTTCATCAGAAATAGAAAGAGGGGTAAATTTAATTTGAGGCTGATTATTCGCAATGATCATGCCTGCTTGTTGTAATTTTTGCACCAATGTTTTAGATAAAGGCATATCTGAGTCGGCTTTGCCTATTGCAACTAAAATATTTAAAAGTTCTTGTAATGCGTTGCCATCAATATGGTTGAATTCTACATTGTTGGTCACTTTACCTAAGTTGTTACCGTTAATATGTAATTCATCCAGATTCGTTTTATTGATGATATTTACTGTATCACCCTCAACTTGTGTAGTTAAATTTGCTTGGCTATTTTTCTGAATAAGAGAGAATTTTTCGCCAGTCTCTGGAGATTCGGTATTTTGCTCAAAATAGCCTATTTTACTATTGATATTCCCACTATAAATAAATGGCCATTTTGTGCTTTGCAACGAGCCTTGTACGACAAGATCTTTTATTTTAATTGATGAAGCGGTTGAAACTGCATGATTAGGGGCATTTGAATTAAATGTATCGACAGATAGCACATAGTTATTTGGTGTATTTTGGTTTAAATCAATATTTAATACGACATTTGACCAATCAAAATCTGTCTTAGATTGCTCATTGTGATATTGCCCCGATGCAAGTTTTAATTCCGCATTACCGCTTAATGAATAATTCATTGCGAAATTCAGTTGTAACGGTTTCTCTGATTCTGTGATATCAAAGAATGCCTGAGTTGTTGCATTTTTTCCTAACAATGTTTGGCTTGAAAAAATGGCTGGAACGAAATTCAGTTTTGCCACACGATCAAGCGGCAAAGGCCCGTGATAAAGTGTTGATGATAAAGGAATAATGATCGTTTCATTTGCCTTGTGAATTTCTATTTGATCTTGAATGTGAGAGGCAAATAATCCTCTTTCAAATTTTATATTTTTATAAAAAATTTTACTTTCTTCTAATGCCTCAGTTTTGGTAAATAGTTGATTTAACTGTTTTAGTTGATGTAAATATTCTTCTTCAGCTTTTTTCCCTGTAAACCATGCACCTGCACACCAAACGGCAGCAAGAGAAATGACTACGCCTGCAGCAATTTTTGATTTTTTCATTTATTTCTTTCCTATTTTAAAGTAAAAATTTTCGCCAAATTTATCACAAATCCCTTTTTCTTGCCTGAAAATTTTTGTTTTCCCTTTGAACTTCATCATTTGAGACTTATTTTGAAAAACAAGAACGGAAATTACCGCACTTTAAGAAATAAAAAATTTTTAAAATTTTCTCTTGAAATGCGAAAGAATATCCACATCTTACAATTCGTAATAAATAGGTCTAAAAGCCCTACCCCGAATTTTAAAATTTTTACTAGGAGTACAAAATGGGAAAAATTATTGGTATTGACTTAGGTACAACAAACTCTTGTGTAGCTGTAATGGACGGCGATAAAGCGCGCGTAATTGAAAATGCAGAAGGGGCACGTACTACTCCGTCAATCATTGCATATACAGATAATGAAACCTTAGTTGGTCAGCCAGCAAAACGTCAAGCAATCACTAACCCAAAAAATACATTGTTTGCGATTAAACGTTTAATTGGTCGTCGTTTTGAAAGTGAAGAAGTTCAACGCGATATTAAAATTATGCCTTTCGAAATTACTCGTGCCGACAATGGCGATGCTTGGGTAAACGTGAAAGGTGATAAATTAGCCCCACCGCAAATTTCAGCAGAAGTGTTGAAAAAAATGAAAAAAACTGCAGAAGATTTCTTGGGTGAATCTGTAACTGAAGCAGTAATTACTGTGCCTGCATACTTCAACGACGCACAACGTCAAGCAACGATTGATGCAGGTAAAATCGCAGGTTTAGATGTTAAACGTATCATTAATGAACCAACAGCGGCTGCGTTAGCGTTTGGTTTAGGTTCAAGCAAAGAGAACCAAGTGATCGCTGTTTATGACTTAGGTGGTGGTACATTTGATATTTCAATCATCGAAATTGATAACTTTGATGGCGAACAAACTTTCGAAGTATTGGCAACCGGTGGTAACACTCACTTAGGTGGTGAAGACTTTGATAACCGTGTAATTGATTACATTATTGATGAGTTCAAAAAAGAACAAAATATCGATTTACGTAATGATGCAATGGCATTACAACGTGTGAAAGAAGCTGCAGAGAAAGCAAAAATTGAACTTTCATCAGCTCAATCTACTGAAGTGAACCTTCCGTACATCACTGCAGATGCGACAGGTCCTAAACACTTAGCATTAAATATCACTCGTGCAAAATTAGAAGCATTAGTAGAAGATTTAGTGGCAAGCTCAATTGAGTCTTTGAAAGCGGTATTAAAAGATGCAGATAAAGGTGTAAGCGAAATCCACGATATTATTCTTGTGGGTGGCCAAACTCGTATGCCACTTGTACAACAAAAAGTTGCTGAGTTCTTTGGTAAAGAAGCACGTAAAGATGTAAACCCTGATGAAGCGGTGGCAATCGGTGCGGCAGTTCAAGGTGGTGTATTAAAAGGTGATGTGAAAGATGTTCTTTTATTAGACGTAACTCCATTATCTTTAGGTATCGAAACCATGGGCGGTGTGATGACCACTTTAATTGAGAAAAATACCACTATTCCAACTAAAAAATCGCAAGTATTCTCAACAGCAGAAGATAACCAAAGTGCGGTAACTATTCACGTTCTTCAAGGTGAACGTAAACGTGCGGCAGACAATAAATCTTTAGGTCAATTCAATCTAGAAGGTATTAATCCTGCACCGCGTGGTATGCCACAAATTGAAGTAACATTTGATATCGATGCAAACGGCGTAATCAACGTATCAGCAAAAGATAAAAATACGGGTAAAGAGCAACAAATTCGTATTCAAGCATCATCTGGTTTATCTGATGAAGAAATTCAACAAATGGTGCGTGATGCAGAAGCAAATGCTGATGCAGACCGTAAATTTGAAGAAGTTGTTCAAGCTCGTAACCAAGCAGATGGTATTGCTCACGCAACACGTAAACAAATTGCAGAAGCTGGCGATGCATTGAGTGTCGCAGACAAAGAGAAAATTGAAGCTGCAGTCGCTGAGCTTGAAACAGCAGCAAAAGGCGAAGATAAAGCAGAAATTGAAGCAAAAATTGAAGCGGTAATTAAAGCCTCTGAACCATTAATGCAAGCAGTGCAAGCAAAAGCTCAACAAGCTGGTGGCGAGCAACCACAACAATCATCAGCAAAAGATGATGGCGTGGTAGATGCTGAATTTGAAGAAGTGAAAGATAATAAATAATTCACCGCTCTTCTTAGCATAAACAAAGGGCGTGGAAACACGCCCTTTTGGTGTATTTATTTTCAGCAACAAATTACAAAATTACTATGGCAAAAAAAGATTACTACGAAGTCCTTGGCCTACAAAAAGGGGCGAGTGAGGACGACATCAAACGTGCGTATAAACGTTTAGCGTCTAAACATCATCCCGATAAAAACCAAGGCAGTAAAGAAGCAGAAGAAAAATTCAAAGAAATTAATGAAGCTTATGAAGTATTAGGCGACGATCAAAAACGCGCAGCCTACGATCAATATGGCCACGCAGCCTTTGAACAAGGTGGTGGCACTGGTGGCTTCGGTGGCGGCTTTGGCGGTGCTGATTTTGGTGATATGTTCGGTGATATTTTTGGCGATATTTTCGGTGGTGGACGTGGTCGTCAGCGCGTTGTTCGTGGCGAAGACTTACGTTATGACTTAGAAATTAGCCTAGAAGAAGCCGTAAAAGGTACAACCAAAGATATTCAAATCAATACTCTTGCACATTGTGATAGCTGTGGTGGCTCTGGGGCTGAAAAAGGTTCTAAAGTGGAAACTTGTCCGCATTGCCACGGTTCTGGTCGAATTCGTCGTCAGCAAGGTTTCTTCGTATCTGAAAGTATTTGTCCAACTTGTCACGGTAGCGGTAAGAAAATTGAAAAACCTTGTCGCAGTTGTCATGGAGAAGGACGAGTTCATAAGAAAGAAAATCTTTCAGTAAAAATTCCTGCAGGCGTAGATACGGGCAACCAACTTCGCTTAGCTGGTAAAGGTGCAGCAGGCGAAAATGGCGCACCAGCTGGAGATTTATATGTTGTGATTCACGTGAGAGAACATAATATTTTTGAACGTGATGGCTCTAATCTTTACTGTGAAGTACCGATTAGCTTTGCTACTGCAGCCCTTGGCGGTGAAATTGAAGTGCCGACCTTAGATGGCAGAGTGAAACTTAAAATCCCTGCTGAAACGCAAACAGGAAAATTATTCCGCATGCGAGGAAAAGGTGTTGCTTCTACACGTAGTGGTTATGCGGGCGATTTAATTTGCCGTATCGTGGTAGAAACGCCCGTTAATTTAACCAGCGAACAAAAAGAATTACTCCACAAACTTGAGGAAAGTTTACAAGGTAAAGATTTAAGTAAACACGCACCAAAATCTTCAGGATTTTTAGACGGTGTGAAAAAATTCTTTGATAACTTGGGTAAATCTGACAAATAAAGATAATGAAAAAGTCCGCATTTCGCGGACTTTTTTATATGCAAATAATCTCTTCTAAAAATTACCGCACTTTGGGTTTTATTTGCGAACGGTGTATTCGCCTTCACAAACCCATTTATAACTTGTTAATGCTTCTAACCCCATAGGGCCACGAGCATGAAGTTTTTGGGTACTCACGGCAACTTCTGCGCCTAATCCAAATTGTCCGCCATCAGTAAAGCGTGTACTTGCATTCACATAAACGGCTGCCGCATCAACTTGATTGATAAATTGACGTGCTAGGTTTTGTGAGGAAGTTAAAATACTTTCAGAATGTTGCGTACCATATTGGCGAATATGCTCAATAGCGGCATGAATATCTTCCACAACAACCACATTCAAATCCAATGATCCCCATTCTTTTCGCAATTCTTTTTCTGTCACTTCGCAGACATTCGCACCTGCTTGTTTCAATATATTAAGTGCGGTGGATTTTGCGTGATATTTTACGTTTTTGGTAGCGAGGTGAGAGACGAGTTTTGGTAAAAATTCTTCAGCAATAGAATGTTGAACTAACAATGTTTCCAATGTGTTACAGGTGCTTGGACGTTGGGTTTTGGCGTTATCAATAACAAAAATCGCTTTATTTTGATCCGCACTTTTTTCAACGAAAGTATGACAAACACCCACACCACCCACAATAACAGGAATAGTCGAATGTTGTTTACACAATTCATGTAAACCCGAACCACCACGAGGAATAATCATATCCACATAGCGATCCAGTTTTAATAATTGCATAACGAGTTCACGGTTTGGATCGGTAATGGCTTGCACCGCAAATTTTGGTAAGCCTGCTTGCTCTAAAGCATTTTGTACAACTTCGATTAAAATCTTGTTAGAAAATTGTGTTTCTTTACCGCCGCGTAAAATCACCGCATTGCCAGTTTTAAGGCAAAGACTTGCCACATCAATGGTCACATTTGGGCGAGCTTCATAAATTGTACCAATGACGCCGAGCGGAGTGCGTACGCGTTCAATTTTAAGTCCGCTATCCAATGTACCGCCGTCTATGATTTTCCCCACGGGATCTGCTAGAGAAATAACGTGGCGTACATCATTAGCAATGCTTTGTAAACGTTCTTGTGTGAGCAGTAAGCGATCAATCAAGGCATCCGATAATCCATTTTGTTTAGCAAGTTCAATATCTTTTGCGTTTTCGGCTAAGATAAGCGGTGCTTGTTGTTGGAGTTGTTCTGCAATAATGGATAATGCACAATTTTTTTCAGCAGTGGTGAGTTGAGCCAAGATAAATGCAGCATCTTTGGCTTGTTTACCCATTTGTTCTAACATAGTTATTCCCTTTATTGTATTTATTTCTTTTTATTTGGCAGCTTATCTTGTTCTTCCGATGTGAGTTCTTGGTAATTAAACACCGGCAACCCCCATTCGAAATGAATAGCTAAAAGGCGTAAAGTAAAGCTGCTAATAAGTGTGAGTAACACGGCAAGTGTATGTTCTACTTGAAGTGTACTTAATGCGTAATAAGTCAGCGTGGCAAATAGCGCAATGCTGGCATAGAGTTCTTTTTGGAACACGAGAGGAATTCGATTGCATAGCATATCGCGTAGAACCCCGCCAAAGGTACCAGTAATACAGCCTGCAATACAAACAATGGTAAGGCTATGTCCCATATCCATTGCAATTTGTGCGCCAATAATGGAATACACCACTAAGCCCATCGCATCAAGCACCAAGAAAATAGTGCGAAAGTAGCGCATAAAATGATTGATAAATGGTGCAACATATACGGTAATTACCGCCGCACTTGCCACCATTAAAAAATATTCTGGGTGCTTAACCCAGCCGAGAGGGTAATGTCCGAGCAGTACATCACGCACAGAGCCGCCACCAATGGCAGTCACAGATGCGATAATGATCACGCCAAAAATATCCATTTTCTCACGACCTGCCGCAAGTGCGCCTGTCATTCCTTCAGCGGTGATACCGATGATATATAAAATACTAAGTAACATTCATGTACCTAAGTGCGGTTAAAATTGGTTTCATTTTACTTTAAAATTTAATGAATTTTTAGCATAATGACGCATTATTTTTTCAGACGTCAAAATTATGTCAGAACAATCTTCTAAATATATCGCAGCATTGCTTGCGGTATTATCGATCTCAATGGTGCTTGGCATCGATCTATTTATTTTTTCTTTGCAATCTGAAAAGCAAACAATGCCTCATTTAGGTGTAGGCGTGTTGGTTGCACAGTTAATTTCGTTGTTGGTGTTTTATCGCGGCGAAATTTGCCCAGGACAACGTGGTCGTTTAATCAAAGTGAATATGACTTTTGCTATTTATTGGGCAGTGTGGTTGCTGATAAGCCTATTACAAAATAATCACACGCTTACTAACGTAATGAGCGTATGTGGTCTTTCTGTCGTGTATTTTATTTGGAAACAACCCAAAACTGAAAAAATTCGTAACAGCTTTTTATTGATGGCTGCATTAATTGCGGGTTTAGGTTGCTTGAGTTATTTAATGATTTTTACCGTGCTTCCTGCGAGTGATTTTGCTGAATATAACCCTTTTGCACCAATTTTATCTGGCGTGATTTTAGCAAATCTTGCGCTTGTTATTGCACGAAATCGTTTACAAGGTTTTATAGCATTGTTGCCCTTAGCAATGATTATATTGCTTGCTCTAAATGCTTTGGCAATGTTTTTATTTTTACTTTTAAATGGTATGGAAAGTGCGGTTAATTCTGACAGTGTTTTTGCCTACATCATTTATTTTGTTTGCCATTTTGTGATTGCGGCTATTCTGATTCTGCATAGTTTCCAAAAGTGGATATTATCTACCAATAGTTTATTTATCCTATTATTTATTGCTGTTTGCTTGCCGTTATGGATGGTTTTTGTTTAATAAAGAAAACAATCATTGCGCCGTGGGGAATTTACCCACGGCTTTTAAGATTTCGGCTGGTTAGAAAGTAATACGCCAACACGGAAATCACGACACATGCCCCCATAGTAAAGAGCATTGGTGCGGCAGTATCCATTTTCATTGACGCGACTAAACTTCCCATAATTGCACCCACTGCAAAACGTACGCTACCAATCAAAGAATTTGTTGTTCCCGCCATTTGAGGACATTTTTCTAAAGCTGATGCCATTGCATTTGATGAAATCACTGGGTTTGGACCGACGAAAAAGGCGACGCCAATTGCCATTGGCCAAAAACCAAGATCTAAAAGTGCGGTCAAAATTAGCCACATTCCAGAAAGGAATTGAATTGCGAGGGCTATCCGTAACATTGTTTCTGCACCCACTTTAGTAACAAATCGGCTATTTAAAAACGAGGCAAAGATCATCGTAACGATATTCATCATAAAGAAATAACCGAACTGATCGACGGGAACGCCATAAATGCCGATATAGACAATTGATCCTGCCGTCACAAAAGCAAACAACCCGCCAAAGCTAAAAGAGGCGGCAAACATATAGCCAAGCACTTCTTTTTGCTTCCAAAGCAGAAGGAAATTGCGAGCGATAATATTTAAGCGCAGCGGAATGCGATTTTCTTTTTTATGGGTTTCTGGAATGATGAAAAAGACCAATGCAGCGGCTAATAATCCCACAAGCGAAATAACGTAAAAAATCGCATGCCAATGGAAAAATTTAACGATGTAACCCCCAATAATTGGCGCAACTAAAGGCGCAAGCATAAACACTAACGTAATGGTGGACATCACTTTGGATAGCTGATCTTTACTAAATAAATCACGCAATAATGCGCCAGAAAGTACTACAGGTGCGGCACCAAAGAAACCTTGCACAAAACGAAGTGCGGTAAAATTTCCAACTGAATTTATTTCGGTAAGCACTAAAGCTGTTAATGCACCCACAATAACACCGAGTAAAATGATCGGTTTTCGTCCGAAACTATCACCAAAAGGCCCCCAAAAAAGCTGACCAAACGCCATGCCATAAGCAAAAGAGGTGAGCGTGTGTTGTACTTGTTCTGGACTCACGCCGAGATCTTTCGCAATTTCTAAAAAAGACGGCAAATACATATCCACGCCAAAGGGCGGTAGCATAGAGAGAATACCGAGGGTAAGAATAAAGATGAAAGTCGATTTTTGTTGATTCATATTATTTTACTAACTTTTCAATTTCACTTTGAGTTAATGGGCGGTATTCGCCTTCTTCTAAGGATTCATCCAACACTACATCACCAATTTTCCAGCGATGTAATCCAACGACTTTATTCCCAAGTGCGGCAAACATACGTTTTACTTGATGATAACGACCTTCAGAAATGGTCAGATTCACATTGTAATCATCTAAAATTTCTAATTTTGCTGGTTTAGTGGGCTCTTTTTCTCCGCGTAATAAAATACCTTCCGAACAAGCCGCTGCATAATTTTCTTCTACGGGATCAGCTAATGTTACCAAATAGGTTTTTTCACAATGATGTTTTGGCGAAGTGATGCGATGTGACCATTGTCCATCATCGGTAAGCAATACGAAACCTGTCGTATCCACATCTAAGCGACCTGCGCTATGTAATTTTCCAGCTAAAGGGTAATCAAAAAATTGATAAATTGTTGGATAGTCGCCGTCATCATTAGAACAAACACAGCCTTGTGGCTTATGCAACATAAAATACTGGCCTTCTTCTACCCAAGTTAATAATTCATCTTCAAAATAGATTTTATCTTCTTGTGAAATTTGAACCGCACCACTTTTGACAATTTCACCATTAATTTTTACCGCACTTTGGCGGATCGCTTTTGTTGCTTGAGAACGCGTTAAGCCCGTATTTTCAGCAATAAATTTATCTAATCTCATTATGTTTTCTCTTGTTAAAATTCGCTAGGCATTTTACAGGTTTTTGCTTTTATAACGAAACAAAAAAGCTGCATTTAATCTGCAGCCTCTATCTGTTAAGATTGATTAAACCACTTCACGTAATCGAATTGATCGTAATATTTTTTCCCATTCCAGCCAGAAAATTCAAAAATATCGCCCACCTGATTTTGCTTCTCGAAGCCTTTTATATAATAAGCCGATTTAAAAGCTGGATAGGGCTTGTGAGTAAAAATCACTTTATTTTTGAAAGGGAGTTGATCAAAAAGTTGAATGTCTTTTTCGGTCACGCCGTCTCGATCTGTCATCATAATAAAAAGATTGTCTAACTTCATTCGTGGCGTGCGAAGTTGCCATTTTTCATTGGCTTCTTGCTCACTGTGATAATGCATAAAATGAATTTCAAGATCGGCAAGTTTTCCCACTGGATAACTTTTTTCTGTTTGTACGAATGTGAGAGGTTGAGTACGGTAGAAATCCATATTTTGTAAATAACGCAAAAAATCCTGTGGCGAGAGATAGAGATTCACAAAAGGGGAATTAAACGGCTGGTGCAAATCATGTAAGATAAAAGCACCCATACAATTGGCAGCAATGACAGTCATACCTTGATTTGTTAGTTTACGTTGCAGAGTGCGATTAATGAAAAATCTTTGGCATTTATTCACCGCACTTTTAATTTTTTGAAATGGATTCATTTTCTCATCCTTTATGCTTTTGTTGCGAAAATCCTACCTTTTTTGCTGAAAAATGAAAAGTCTAGCTAATGCCTCGCATCAAAAAAATTTTGTTATAAAGTTGTGAAAATTTGCAGTTCGTCACAATTTTTTGAATAAAAAACAGATATAATCGACGCAATATTTCAATCCTGTTTCAAGAAAATGGAGCATTTATTATGACCGAACAATTACGTCAAGCAGCCTTAGATTTCCACGAATTTCCAATTCCTGGAAAAATCGAAGTTACCCCAACAAAATCATTAGCAACCCAACGTGATCTTGCCTTAGCTTATTCACCGGGTGTGGCAGAGCCTTGTTTAGAAATTGAAAAAGATCCTGCCGCCTCTTACAAATATACAGCACGTGGCAATTTAGTGGCGGTGATTTCCAATGGCACAGCGGTACTTGGGCTTGGCAATATTGGCGCACTAGCGGGCAAACCCGTAATGGAAGGAAAGGGCGTGTTGTTCAAAAAATTTGCGGGCATCAACGTATTTGATATTGAAGTGAATGAGTATGATCCCGATAAACTTGTGGATATTATTGCCTCGTTAGAGCCAACTTTCGGTGGGGTAAATCTTGAAGATATTAAAGCACCTGAATGCTTCTATATCGAACAAAAATTGCGTGAGCGAATGAATATTCCTGTATTCCATGATGACCAACATGGCACGGCGATCATCAGTGCTGCTGCGATCATCAATTCTCTTCGTATTGTAGGTAAAAAAATTGAAGATGTACGCTTAGTGGCTTCTGGTGCGGGTGCTGCATCTATTGCGTGTTTGAACTTATTACTTTCTTTAGGCATGAAACGTGAAAATATCACAGTTTGCGACTCGAAAGGCGTGGTATATAAAGATCGTGATGACAAAATGGATCAAACCAAAAAAGATTATGCAATTGAAGATAATGGCTGGCGTAAACTTGGTGATGTGATTCCAAATGCAGATATTTTCTTAGGTTGTTCTGCGGCTGGTGCGCTTACGCAAGATATGGTTAAAAGTATGGCTGCGCATCCAATTATTCTTGCTTTAGCTAATCCAAATCCTGAAATTACCCCGCCAGAAGCAAAAGCTGTTCGTCCTGATGCGATTGTATGTACAGGCCGCTCCGATTACCCAAACCAAGTAAATAACGTGCTTTGTTTCCCATTTATTTTCCGTGGTGCATTAGATGTGGGCGCAACCACTATTAATGAAGAAATGAAACGTGCGGCAGTTTATGCCATTGCTGACCTTGCATTAGAAGAGCAAAACGAAGTGGTAACCTCTGCTTACGGTGGCGAAGGGGCGACATTTGGTGCGGATTATGTGATTCCTCGTCCATTTGATCCTCGCTTGATTGTGCGTATTGCACCAGCGGTAGCAAAAGCTGCAATGGAATCTGGTGTGGCAACTCGTCCAATTCAAAATTGGGATGCTTATGTTGAAAAACTCACTCAGTTCGTTTACAAAACGAGCTTGTTTATGCGTCCTATTTTCAGCCAAGCAAAATCGGCAAAACAACGCATTATTTTAGCGGAAGGGGAAGAAAATAAAGCATTACATGCCACCCAAGAAGTGATTTCAATGGGCTTGGCAAATCCAATTTTAATTGGTCGCCGCAGCGTGATTGAAGAAAAAATTAAAAAACTTGGTTTACGTTTAACTGCAGGTGTAGATTTTGAAATTGTGGATAATGAAGATAATCCACGCTATGAAGAATGTTGGAAACACTATTACGAACTTACTAAACGTAAAGGCATTACACCTGCAATCGCAAAACGTGTCGTGCGTTCTAACACTACCGTATTAGCTTCTACATTGCTTAGCTTAGGTTATGCAGACGCTTTAGTATGTGGTTTATTTGGTTCATACGGAAAACACCTTGCCTCTATTCGAGATATTATTGGCTTAAAAGACGGCGTGAAAACTGCCGCTGCTTTAAATAGTCTTGTATTACCGACTGGTAACGTATTCTTAACAGATACTCACGTAAACAGTAATCCTACAGCAGAAGAATTAGCTGAAATTACCTTAATGGCAGCAGAAGAAATTCATCGTTTTGGTATTGAACCTGCAGTTGCATTGCTTTCTCATTCTAATTTTGGTTCATCTGATTCATTAGGCGCACCAAAAATGCGCGAAGTATTACAGATCGTCAAAGAGCGCAATCCACATTTAATGATCGATGGTGAAATGCGTGGAGATTTAGCGATGAATGAAGCACACAGAAAAGAATTAATGTTTGATAGCCCATTGAAAGGAAGCGCAAATTTATTAGTGTTCCCTGATTTGAGTGCATCACGTATTAGTTATAGCTTATTACGCGGCACTACTACGGCAATTACCGTTGGCCCGATCTTAATGGGAATGAATAAATCTGCGCATATTCTTAATCCAGGTGCATCTGTTCGTCGTATTATCAATATGATTGCCTATGCAGCAGTGAAAGCACAACAAGAGTAATTAAAAAAAGTGCGGTGAATTTCTGTCGTTTATTTAATGAATCCTCGATTTTTCTCGAGGCTTTATTTTCTAGTGAATGTGTTTACATTTGAGATTAAGTAAAACTATGCGAAAATTTACCGCACTTTAAGGCTTTTATTTTGTCGAAAAGGAGCTGATAGACAGTTGCCTATCTTTCTTTAATTTAATACGGCTTGGATGCCGTTGTGTTAGTGGTTTTTACAATGAAAAAAGCGCATTCCCCTTTATTCCCCATCTTCACATTCGTGTTAATTAATCTCATTATCCTTTCCTTATCCCGTTTGGGACTTGCTGTATGGCAATCAGAGCGTGTATCCGCCGTAGATGGCTGGTTGCAATTATTTTTGCAAGGCGTACGAATGGATGTTGTGGCACTTTGTTATTTATTTGGCGTACCAGCATTGCTCACAACATTGTTCCATAGCAGTAAAGTTTGGGTAAAAATTTTACGCCTATGGCTAACCTTTGGTAGCGTGTTCATTATCTTTATGGAAATTGCCACACCTGCCTTTATTGAAACCTACGATTACCGCCCAAATCGTTTATTTATCGAATATCTGATTTATCCGAAAGAAGTTTTTTCAATGCTTGCGGAAGAACATTTAAGTGCGGTAATTTTTAGCCTTGTTTTCACTATTTTAGCTGCCGTGATTTATTGGAAAATTTCTGGTTGGGCAGTCAAAAATTTACGTTCAATCAGTTGGAAACTTCGCCCTGTGATTGCTTTGCTTGTGATTGTCGTGAGCTTCCTTGGGGCACGTTCAAGTTTTCAACACCGTGGTATTAACCCCGCCATGGTGGCATTTTCTTCTGATGCGTTAGTGAATTCTCTGGTGCTTAATTCGGGCTATTCCGTCATTTATGCGGCACAGCAATTTAAAGATGAAGAAAAATCTTCAGAAATGTACGGAAAAATGGATGCAGATGAAATGTTTCGTATTGTTAAAGCTAGCCGTGGCCGTCCAGAAAGTGATTACATTTCAGATAAATACCCAACTTTAACGAAAAATGTCGCGACTTATCAGGGTAAACCTAAAAATATCGTGATTTTGCTACAAGAAAGTCTCGGTGCTCAGTTTATTGGAACATTTGGTGGCAAACCACTTTCTCCAAATGTGGATCAGCTCGCAAAAGAAGGGTGGTTATTTGAAAATCTTTATGCAACAGGCACGCGTTCAGTACGTGGTATTGAAGCAACAACCGCAGGTTTTACGCCAACACCAGCTCGTGCAGTGGTGAAACTTAATAATGCCCAAAGTGGTTTCTTTACTATTGCGGATTTATTACATAAACAAGGCTATAACACTTCCTTTATTTATGGTGGCGAAAAGCACTTCGACAATATGGCGAGCTTTTTCTACGGTAATGGCTTTAAAGATATTTGGGATCAACAAGACTATCAGAATCCAAAATTTACTGGCACTTGGGGCGTGAGTGATGAGGATTTATTTGATAAAGCCAATGAAACTTTCACGAAATTACAAAATGAAGGTAAACCGTTTTTTAGTTTAGTGTTTAGTTCCAGCAATCACGATCCATTTGAATATCCAGATGGCAAGATTGAGCTTTATGAGCAACCAAAAGCCACTCGTAATAACGCAGCAAAATATGCGGATTATGCCTTAGGTCATTTCTTTAAAATGGCAAAACAGTCTAATTATTGGAAAGATACGATTTTCTTAATTGTTGCGGATCACGATTCTCGTGTAGGCGGAGCAAGTCTTGTGCCGATTAAGCATTTCCATATTCCAGCCTTGATTCTTGGTGATGGCATTACGCCACGTCGTGACAGCCGTCTTGTGAGCCAAATTGATATGCCAACTACATTGCTTTCTTTAGCTGGCGTAAGTGGCAATTATCCAATGATTGGTTTTGATTTAACGCAAGATGTAAACCCAGATCGTGCTTTTATGCAATACGATCAAACTCAAGCAATGATGAAAGGCAATAATGATGTGGTAATTCAAATGCCAAATAAAGCAGCACAAGGTTATCATTATGATAAATCAACAGAAACTTTAACGCCAAAAGAGGTGCCTGATGCAATGAAAAAAGAGGCATTGGCTCATGCTTTATTAGGTAGTTATTTGTATAAAAATCGCTTGTATTCTTCAGGTGAAAATAAATAGACAGAACGCCAGCTTAAGCTGGCGTTTCTTTTAGTTATCAAAAAACAAATTGTTCACGCAATTGATGTAATTGATCGCGAATTGCCGCGGCTTTTTCAAATTCCAAATCTTGCGCAAATTTATACATTTGTTGTTCCAGTTTTTTGATTTGTTGTTGATATTCTTTGGCATTTTTCGGTGCATTATAAAGTGCGGTTGGTTCTGCCGACATTTTTCCACGTTGTTTATTGGCTTTCGCTTTTTGGTTTGCACCTTGCCCAATATCTAACAATTCGCCGACTTTCTTATTTAATGCTTGTGGCACAATGCCGTGTTCTTCATTGTATTTTGTTTGTTTTTCACGACGACGATTGGTTTCGGTGATGGCTTTTTCCATGGATTTTGTGATGTTATCCGCATATAAAATCGCTTTACCATTTAAGTTTCGTGCAGCACGACCGATGGTTTGAATTAAAGAACGTTCGGAACGTAAAAATCCTTCTTTGTCTGCATCTAAAATCGCCACAAGAGACACTTCTGGAATATCTAAACCTTCACGCAATAAGTTAATTCCCACTAATACATCAAATTCGCCTAAACGCAAATCACGGATAATTTCGACGCGTTCCACGGTATCAATATCAGAATGTAGATAACGCACACGAATCCCGTGTTCATCTAAATAATCCGTTAAATCTTCCGCCATTTTTTTAGTGAGTGTTGTGACTAAAACTCGCTCATTTTTATCCGCTCTTTGGCGAGCTTCGGAAAGTAAATCATCCACTTGAATTGACACTGGACGAATTTCAATAAGCGGATCAAGCAAACCAGTGGGGCGAACCACTTGATCGATGATTTCACTGCCTGATTTTTCTAATTCATAAGGCCCTGGTGTTGCGGAAACATAAATGGTTTGCGGAGCTAAGCGTTCAAATTCCTCAAAGCGTAACGGACGATTATCCAATGCGGACGGCAAACGGAAACCATATTCGACTAAGGTTTCTTTACGTGAACGGTCACCACGATACATCCCACCAATTTGAGGCACAGTTACATGAGATTCATCAATAATTAAAATCGCATCAGAGGGCATATAATCAAATAATGTTGGTGGTGGTTCGCCCTCATTTCTGCCCGATAAATAGCGAGAGTAGTTTTCAATTCCCGAGCAATAGCCCAATTCATTCATCATTTCAATATCAAATTGGGTTCGTTGGCTGATACGCTGTTCTTCTAAAAGTTTATGTTCTTTAATGAAGTATTCACGGCGTGATACCAGTTCTTTTTTGATGTTTTCTATCGCATCTAAAATACGTTCTCTTGGCGTCACATAGTGAGTTTTAGGATAGATCGTAAAACGTGGTACAGCACCAAAACTACTACCAGTGAGCGGATCAAATAAACTTAAACGCTCGATTTCATCATCAAATAATTCAATACGCACCGCACGATCATCAGATTCCGCAGGGAAAATATCAATAATTTCTCCGCGAACACGGAAAGTTCCACGCTGAAATGCTTGATCATTTCGGGTATATTGCAATTCCGCTAACTTCGCTAAAATTTGGCGTTGATCGATAATGGCACCTTGTTGTAAATGCAACATCATTTGTAAATAGCTATCAGGATCGCCCAAACCATAAATTGCAGAAACAGAAGCCACCACGATGGTATCTCGACGTTCTAGAAAAGATTTCGTCGCAGAAAGTCGCATTTGTTCAATTTGATCATTAATAGACGCATCTTTTTCAATAAATGTATCACTGCTTGGCACATAGGCTTCTGGCTGATAATAATCATAGTAAGACACAAAATATTCCACCGCATTTTCTGGAAAAAAAGCTTTCATTTCTGCATAAAGCTGAGCAGCAAGGGTTTTATTCGGTGCAAGTAACATCGCGGGGCGATTTAATTGAGCGATTACATTGGCGATAGTAAACGTCTTCCCCGAGCCAGTTACCCCGAGTAAAGTTTGATGCGCCAAACCATCCGTTAAATTTTCAGCCAATTTTTCGATAGCTTGTGGCTGATCGCCAGAGGGACGAAAGTCGGAATGCAGAATGAATGGTTTTGTGTTGATTTTTTCAGACATAAAGTGCGGTCGGTTTTTTGATAGTTTTGAATAATGCCTATTTTAGCATATTTACTGTGTAAAATTGATCAGGCAAAAATCTAAGTTTTACACAGACTTAGCGATGTCAAGAGAAAGATGTCACAAATTCATTAAAAAAACTTTAAATTTTTACTAGACAAAACTTAACTTATTGATTTTAAATTAAAATTTAATTTTAGGCTAATCTATAATCAAGATTGAATAATCCTTGTAAGAACAAGGGATCCGCAAAATTTTAAAAAGTTAATCCACAAAGTTATCCACAGGCTCTGTGGATAGAAAAATAAATATTAGGTGGGTATATAAAAGATGAGGAAATTTTTTATTTTTTTATGAAATTTTTTTAAATTTTGCATTGACAAGCTAACTATCGATCATTAAAATTCGCGCCCTGTTCCTTGTGATACAAAGTTTATTCCTCCTTAGTTCAGTCGGTAGAACGGTGGACTGTTAATCCATATGTCGCTGGTTCAAGTCCAGCAGGAGGAGCCAATTTTTCTTTTGGTTTAGAGTTTGTTTGTCTCCTTTTACAAATTCTAAATTAGCAACCAAAAGATTTTGAGCCCATCATGTTGATGGGCTTTATTTTTAACTTCAAAATAGGATTTTGCTTCCGCCAGTTGAGATGGTTGTGCCGTATAACAAACTCAGGGCAAAAAATAGCATTATTCCACCTGCGATTAGTTTCACGATGCTTTCGCTTTTTCCTTTCGTATTTTTTGAACTATACCAATGCCCTAAGTGGATTGCGGTATTTCGTGCATAACGTACAATTCCTGCGAAGGCTGACAGCATAAGCCCCGTGCCGAAAGACATGGCTAATACAGCTAAAATTCCCCAGCTATAAAGATCAAGCATATAAGCTAAAAATAAAACGAAAATTGCACCGCTACATGGGCGCATGCCAATTGTTAGAATCACGAGAAATTGTGATTTTAAATTAGTTGCTTGTGCAGTTTGCGTCGGGCTTGGCAAATGTTGGTGTCCACAACTACAGGTGTTTGGCTGAAAAGTGCGGTTATTTTTCACCGCACTTTTTTCGTGTAGAGGGAGGGGATTGAGGGATTTAATGGCTAATTTAGCTTTTTTACGATAGGCACGTAGACCTTGCCAAATCCAATAACAGCCGAGAAATACCAATAATAGCAAGGCAGTTCGTTCTAACCAAAGCTGGCTTAATTTGAAATAACGTGATGAAAGATTTAGCACTACAACAAGCAATGTTGTTGCTGTAATGGCGACAATGCCTTGCATTAAGGAAGAAAGTAAACTCAAGATAGTGCTTTGTTTTAATTGGCTTTCATGCGTGGAAAGATAGCTGGCAATAATAAATTTGCCGTGTCCTGGCCCGAGGGCATGAAGTACGCCGTAAACAAAGCTGGCGAAAATAAGTGTGATGCCTGCCTTGATGCTATTATTTTGAATTTGATGTAAATTTTCCGAAATAAGCTGATTAAAATCTTTTTGCCATGCAGCAATATGTAAGAAAAACCAAGGGGAAAAAGAGCCAAGTAAGGCGAGTGCAATCACTAATAACACGAGCCCAGTTTTATATTTTTTCATTTCTACTCACATTGAATTATTATTTTTTGCGCGAACATTACGCCTAAGGAATCATCTTCGTTCTTTTGGGATTTATCAAGTGAAGATGCGTAGGCTTGGATTTTTTCATCCACATTAGGTTCAATTAATTTTCCTTGGCAATTTTTCGAAAGTGCGGAAAAATCTACCGCACTTTTTGAAGCGTAAGTCATCGCCACATAATAAGTGGGATCGTAAGTTTGTAAGCTAAATGTGTTTTTTTCTAACTTTTGCGGATGGGCGAGTGGCACATCAAAATAATATTGCAGTTGTAAGCCTTGAACATTAATGCCGTAATTTTTTGGGCGAGGGGAATATTTGATTTTATTATTCTGGGCATCATATAGATAGCTGAAATAATGCTCACTGACGATATTTCCCATTACATCATCAAGAAGTTTTTGTTTTTCCGCTTTAGTTCTAGCTTGTTTCATATCATAAATAACTGCAGACGAACTTGGTTCATCCAACGTCCATTTCATTGAAAAACCTGTGAGTTGATTATTTTCTATAATGGGCGTGGTTTGTATATCAATAAATGCGTGAGGATGGGCTAAAACACCAAAACTAATGAATAAACCGAGTAATAATGAATACGTTTTCACAAAAAATCCTATTATTTTGAACGCTAGAATTTGAAGTTGTTTATTCTACACGCAAAAACGAATTTTTCTGTCAAAAATGTTGATGTAAATCAAAAAAACTCTCAATAGCATTTCCCTTGCCTTTCAATATTCAGTAACATAGCTCCCGTCAAGTGATTGCTTGATATTCATAAAGTTCCTAAATAAAATAATGATAAATATAGCTAAACTACTTTCCTGCCACCCGTTTCGGGTGGTTTTTTTTATCTAAGTCGAAAGATGCACTCTTGCATTGTGCATTTATTCTTATTATGATCAGCTCGAGTATAACTAAGAGAATAATAGATGTTTAATTTAAAGCGTGAGCATTTTAGAGATGATTATCTTTATAGGTTTTATCAATATGGTGATACTCATAGTAAGATTCCTTCTAATTTGTATAAAGTATTGGCAAGAAAATTAGATATGATAAGTGCCTCAGAAAATATCAACGATTTACGTTCTCCACCAGCTAACCATTTGGAGTTGCTTGAGCCAAAAGAAAATAAAATTTATTCTATTCGAGTGAATAAACAATATCGTTTAATTTTTAAATATGAAAATAACGAAGTAAATAATTTATATTTAGATCCACATTCTTATAATTTGTAAGGAGGATAATATGATGACGAGAAAACCCACCTCTGTTGGTGAAATTCTACAAGAAGAGTTTTTAGAACCTTTAAGTCTTAAAATTAGTGATTTAGCTCAAATTTTAGATGTACATCGTAATACGGCAAGCAATATTGTTAATAATAGTTCACGAATTACGCTAGAAATGGCAGTTAAACTTGCTAAAGTATTTGATACTACGCCTGAGTTTTGGCTTAATCTGCAAACACGTATTGATTTATGGGACCTTGAACACAATAAACGTTTTCAACAAAGTCTTGCAAATGTTAAGCCCGCTCTACATCGGCATGATACTTCTACATTTGCAATGTAATTTGAGCCCTAAAGTGTCTATTTAATTTAGGGAATACTTCACTCTAAATATTGACAAGTGGTTAGGTTTCGCCAAACTTTTGCAAAATCTGTCCACTTGTTTCCTATATTTTCGCCCTATTTTCCAGTAGAATAGGGCGAATTTTTTTGTGAGGAATTATTAATGTCATCTCAATTTGTGTATACGATGCATCGTGTCGGCAAAGTAGTGCCGCCGAAGCGTCATATTTTGAAAGATATTTCTTTAAGCTTTTTCCCTGGTGCTAAGATCGGGGTTTTAGGTTTAAATGGTGCGGGTAAATCGACTCTTTTACGCATTATGGCAGGCGTAGATAAAGAGTTTGAAGGGGAAGCTCGTCCACAACCGGGTATTAAAATTGGGTATCTTCCGCAAGAGCCAAAACTCGAGCCACAACAAACCGTGCGTGAAGCAGTGGAAGAAGCGGTTTCTGAAGTGAAAAATGCACTGACTCGTTTAGATGAAGTGTATGCGCTTTATGCGGATCCTGATGCAGATTTTGATAAATTAGCGGCAGAACAAGCCAATCTTGAAGCTATCATTCAAGCGCATGATGGGCATAATTTAGATAACCAATTAGAGCGTGCGGCAGATGCGTTACGTTTACCTGATTGGGATGCCAAAATTGAACATTTATCTGGTGGTGAGCGTCGCCGAGTGGCACTTTGCCGCTTATTACTCGAAAAACCAGATATGTTGTTGTTAGATGAACCAACTAACCACTTAGATGCGGAATCTGTGGCGTGGTTAGAGCGATTCTTACACGACTACGAGGGTACAGTGGTAGCAATCACTCACGACCGTTATTTCTTAGATAATGTGGCTGGTTGGATCTTAGAGCTTGACCGTGGCGAGGGCATTCCTTGGGAAGGCAACTATTCTTCTTGGTTAGAGCAAAAAGAGAAACGTTTAGAACAAGAACAAGCAACTGAAAACGCACGTCAAAAATCCATTGCGAAAGAGTTAGAATGGGTTCGTCAAAATCCAAAAGGTCGCCAAGCGAAAAGCAAAGCACGTATGGTTCGTTTTGATGAATTGAACTCTGGCGAATATCAAAAACGAAACGAGACGAACGAACTCTTTATTCCACCTGGCCCACGCTTAGGCGATAAAGTGATTGAAGTGCAAAACTTAACCAAGTCTTATGGCGACCGCACTTTAATTGATGATTTATCATTCAGTATTCCAAAAGGGGCAATTGTTGGGATTATCGGAGCGAACGGTGCAGGTAAATCAACCTTATTCCGTATGTTGTCAGGTCAAGAACAACCAGATTCAGGTTCTGTGACAATGGGCGAAACCGTTGTGCTTGCTTCGGTAGATCAGTTCCGTGACTCAATGGATGACAAGAAAACTGTGTGGGAAGAAGTGTCTAATGGACAAGACATTCTTACTATCGGCAACTTTGAAATTCCAAGCCGTGCTTATGTGGGGCGTTTCAACTTCAAAGGTGTAGATCAACAAAAACGTGTGGGGGAATTATCGGGCGGTGAACGTGGTCGTTTACACTTAGCGAAACTTCTACAACGTGGTGGTAACGTGCTATTACTGGACGAACCAACCAATGACTTAGATGTTGAAACCTTGCGTGCCTTAGAAAATGCGATCTTAGAATTCCCAGGCTGTGCAATGGTTATTTCGCACGACCGTTGGTTCTTAGACCGTATCGCAACGCATATTTTAGACTACGGCGATGAAGGTAAAGTCACGTTCTATGAAGGTAACTTCTCAGACTACGAAGAGTGGAAAAAGAAAACCTTAGGCGATGCAGCCACTCAGCCACATCGTATTAAATATAAACGTATTGCGAAGTAATTTAGATTGAGAAAGTGCGGTGGATTTTGACCGCACTTTTCTTACTTTTTTGGGAGTGATTATGTTAGTTGATTTACATATTTTTTTCGCCTTTTTAAGTTTGGCATTGTTAGTAATTCGTGGTGCAATGCAGCTTAATGGTAAAAATTGGCGTTCGATAAAATTATTAAAAATTTTACCGCACTTATCAGATACCTTGCTGATTGTGTCTGGCGTCGTCATTTTATACCTCTTTGCTTTTGGTATTGAATGGTGGTTAGTGGCTAAATTCGCATTACTGATTTTGTATATTGTGTTTGCTGCAAAATTTTTCAGTAAAAAAGTTTCTCAACCCAAAAGCATTTTCTTTTGGCTTGCTTGCGTAAGTTTTATTGGTGCGATGTTAATTGCCTATTTAAAATAAAACGATGTCATCTCGCCAGCTTCAAATTTTAATCTGCAAAACTTTGCCGCTTGTGCCTGATAACGTATTAATTATCGGCGAAAGTGGCATTGCTTTTTCTAAAGCAACGAATTTGCTTGGACAAGAATTTGAACATATCTTATTTGATGCGCGAAATGGCATTCATCTTGAAGCGCTGGCTATTGCAGCTGGAACACTGAAAATGGGCGGCACACTTTGTTTAGTGTTATCTGATTGGGAAAATTTATCTCAGCAGCCTGATCAAGATAGTTTACGTTGGAATGGAAATCAGTCAGCAATCGCCACGCCTAATTTTATTGATCATTTCAAACAGTGCATTGAACGTTATCATTTCCCCATTTTAAGAGAGGAAAGTGCGGTTGAATTTCCTACGGTTTTTTATTCTAACGAACATCACAAAAATGCTACGTTAGCGCAACAACAAATTATCGAGACTATTTTACAAGCCGAGCAGGATATTTATTTTCTAACCTCCAAGCGGGGAAGAGGAAAATCCGCATTATTGGGTATGCTTGCTAACCAAATTCAAGCACCAGTTTATCTCACCGCACCGAATAAAAGTGCGGTGCATTCCGTTATTGAATTTTCAGAACGAGAGATAGAATTTATCGCGCCTGATGAACTGGCTATTCGGTTACAACATGAACCAGAATTCAGTCAATCAGCTTGGTTGCTGGTAGATGAAGCGGCGGTAATCCCATTGCCGTTATTGCAAGAATATTCTCAATATTTTCAACATATTGTCTTCAGCACAACAATTCATAGCTATGAAGGTACGGGGCGTGGTTTCGAATTAAAATTTAAACGGAAAATTCACCGCACTTTTCAGCATTTTGAGCTTAAACAGCCCCTACGTTGGCAAGAAAATGACCCGTTAGAACATTTTATTGATGATCTTTTGTTGCTAAATGCCGAAGATGATTTTCAGCACTTTGACTATAACAATATTACTTATAACATAGAGGAAAACGCTAAAAATCTTTCCTTCCCCTGCTTGCGGGGGAAGGTGCCCGAAGGGCGGAAGGGGGATTTAGATATAGCCAGCCTCCCTCAAGCTTTGGAAGCTCCCCTCACAAGTAAGGGTAGTAAAGGAAAATATAATCGTCAATTTTTATTTCGAGATTTTTATGGCTTAATGACATTGGCGCATTATCGAACATCGCCACTCGATCTTCGCCGTTTACTTGATGGAGAAAATCAACGTTTTTATTTTGCCGAATATCAACAGAATTTGCTCGGTGCAATTTGGGCATTAGAAGAAGGAAATATGGCTGATGATGAGTTGATTATTCAAATTCAACAAGGCAAACGCCGCCCGAAAGGGAATCTTGTTCCACAGGCGTTATGTTTCTATGAAAACTTGCCTCAAGCCTGTAAATTACGATCTTTACGTATTTCTCGTATAGCGGTTCAGCCAAATTGGCAGCAAAAGGGCATTGGGCAAAATTTGATGCAAGCCATGGAAAATGCCGATGTGGATTTTCTTTCAGTGAGTTTTGGCTACACCGACGAACTGGCAAAATTTTGGCAAAAGTGCGGTTTTGTTTTGGTGCATTTAGGCGAGCATCAAGAAGCGAGTAGTGGTTGTTATTCAGCGATTGCCCTTAAAGGACTTTCCAAAGAAGGCTTGGCTTTAGTTGATACTGCGTACAAACAATTTCAGCGTAATCTCCCTTTATCTTTTCATCCGTTTGCCATAAATTTTGAGCAAAATCAGCTTGATTGGCAGCTTGATGATTTTGATTGGATGAGCTTAAAAAACTTCGCTAATTTTCACCGCACTTTATTTTCGAGCGTTCCTGCGATGAGGCGTTTATTAAAATTAGCGGGCAAAGAAAATTTCCCATTAATTTCCGCTTATTTAACAAAAAAACAACTTCCTATTAACAAGAAAAAAGGCGTAGAATGTTTGCGTTTAGAAATTAAACAATATTTAGAGCGAGGAACTTTATGACAGAACAAACCGCAAAACCAAAAGGCTGGTTTAAACGCGCACTTGAAAAATATGACAACTTCATTAAAGAATGGGGTTTAGATCAACCGAATTGTAGCTGCGTGCCTATGTCAGCAACAGAAGATGAAAATGGTAATTTGAAGACAAAAGAATCTTCTTTAAAGAAATAAATATTAACTGTTTTTTTAAACAGTGAACTTATTGAAAGATAGAGCAAATTCCAGTACACTATGCCTCAATTTTACACAAGATTGACGCATTATTTATATTTATGAAAACGGCTTTTTTCCAACCTGATATTCCAACCCAACCCAATGATCACAAAATTTTAGGCAATGTATTACCAGGCGCTGATGCATTGGCGATTAGTGAAATTGCAGAGCAAAACCAAAATTTAACCGTAGTGGTGACTCCAGATACACGAAGTGCGGTGCGTTTATCACGTGTTTTATCGGAATTAAGCAGTCAAAATGTATGCCTTTTCCCTGATTGGGAAACCTTACCTTACGATACTTTTTCTCCCCATCAAGAAATTATTTCCTCTCGTTTAAGTGCGCTTTTCCATTTACAAAATGCGAAAAAAGGCATTTTCTTATTGCCGATTTCGACATTAATGCAACGCCTTTGCCCGCCACAATATTTACAACACAATGTGCTTCTGATTAAAAAAGGCGATCGTTTGGTCATCGATAAAATGTGCTTACAATTAGAAGCAGCGGGCTATCGAGCTGTGGAGCAAGTATTAGAACACGGCGAGTACGCAGTTCGTGGTTCCTTGTTGGATCTTTTCCCAATGGGAAGTGCGGTGCCTTTTCGCCTTGATTTTTTTGATGATGAAATTGATTCTATTCGCACTTTTGATGTGGATACGCAACGCACTCTTGATGAAATTAACTCAATTAATCTTTTGCCAGCTCACGAATTTCCAACGGACGACAAAGGGATTGAATTTTTCCGTGCGCAATTTCGTGAAACTTTTGGGGAGATTCGCCGAGATCCCGAACATATTTATCAGCAAATCAGTAAAGGTACCTTGATTTCTGGCATTGAATATTGGCAGCCACTTTTCTTTGCTGAAATGGCAACTTTATTTGATTATTTGCCGGAGCAAACGCTGTTTGTAGATATGGAAAATAATCAAACGCAAGGCGAGCGTTTTTATCAAGATGCCAAACAGCGTTATGAACAACGTAAAGTGGATCCGATGCGTCCGCTTTTATCGCCTGAAAAATTATGGCTTAATGTAGATGAAGTCAATCGCCGATTGAAATCTTATCCACGTATTACATTTAAAGCGGAAAAAGTGCGGTCATCGGTACGCCAGAAAAATTTACCTGTTGCCGCTCTACCAGAAGTGACTATTCAATCCCAGCAAAAAGAACCATTGGGACAATTACGTCAATTTATTGAGCATTTTAAAGGAAATGTACTGTTTTCTGTGGAGACGGAAGGTCGCCGAGAGACTTTGCTTGATTTGCTTTCACCGTTAAAACTCAAGCCAAAACAAATTCAATCTTTAGAACAGATTGAAAATGAAAAATTTAGCTTGTTAGTCAGCTCTCTTGAACAAGGTTTTATAATTGAACAATCGCTTCCTGTTGCGATTATTGGCGAAGCTAATTTACTTGGCGAGCGCATTCAACAACGTTCTAGAGACAAACGTAAAACAATTAATCCTGATACGCTTGTACGAAATCTTGCCGAACTGAAAATAGGGCAACCAGTTGTGCATCTTGATCACGGTGTGGGACGTTATGGCGGTTTGGTCACCTTAGATACAGGCGGCATTAAAGCCGAATATTTGCTACTAAATTATGCAAATGAATCGAAACTTTATGTGCCAGTGACTTCATTACATTTGATTAGCCGTTATGTTGGTGGCTCTGATGAAAGTGCGCCATTACATAAATTAGGGAACGAGGCTTGGGCGAAATCACGCCAAAAAGCTGCGGAGAAAATTCGTGATGTGGCGGCAGAGTTATTAGATGTTTACGCACAACGTGAAGCGAAGAAAGGCTTTGCCTTTAAATATGATCGTGAAGAATTTCAACAATTTTCCGCAACCTTTCCTTTTGAAGAAACCTACGATCAGGAAATGGCAATTAATGCGGTAATTTCGGATATGTGTCAGCCTAAGGCAATGGATCGCCTTGTTTGTGGTGATGTGGGTTTTGGTAAAACTGAAGTGGCAATGCGCGCTGCCTTTTTGGCTGTGATGAATCATAAGCAAGTAGCAGTGCTAGTGCCAACCACACTGTTAGCCCAACAGCATTATGAGAATTTTAAAGATCGTTTTGCGAATTTGCCTGTGAATGTCGAAGTGTTATCGCGTTTCAAAACTGCAAAAGAACAAAAACAAATTCTGGAAAACCTTGCAGAAGGAAAAGTCGATATATTAATTGGTACCCATAAATTAATTCAATCAGATGTAAAATTTAACGATCTTGGATTGTTGATTATTGATGAAGAACATCGTTTTGGTGTAGGGCAAAAAGAGAAAATCAAACAGCTTCGTGCGAATATCGATATTCTTACGCTAACGGCAACGCCAATTCCTCGAACGCTTAATATGGCGATGAATGGCATTCGTGATCTTTCCATTATTTCCACACCTCCTGCTCGCCGATTAAGTATTAAAACCTTCGTCCGTCAGAATGACGATCTTGTTGTACGAGAAGCGATTTTGCGTGAAATTCTCCGAGGTGGGCAGGTTTATTATCTCCACAATGATGTCGCAAGCATTGAAAATACAGCAGAAAAACTGACCACGCTTGTGCCAGAGGCGCGAGTAATTGTGGGGCACGGACAAATGAGAGAACGTGAGTTAGAACGTGTGATGAGTGATTTTTATCATCAGCGTTATAACGTCTTAGTTTGTTCAACCATTATCGAAACGGGTATTGATGTACCAACGGCAAATACCATTATTATTGAACGAGCGGATCATTTTGGTTTGGCTCAGTTGCATCAATTACGTGGACGAGTCGGGCGTTCACATCATCAGGCTTATGCTTATTTGCTTACGCCCCCACCTAAAATGATGACAAAAGATGCTGAACGCCGTCTAGATGCGTTGGAAAATCTTGATAATCTTGGGGCTGGTTTTATCTTGGCAACCCACGATTTAGAGATTCGTGGTGCTGGCGAATTACTTGGAAACGAACAAAGTGGACAAATTGAAAGCATCGGTTTTTCGCTTTATATGGAATTATTGGATGCAGCGGTTAAAGCGTTAAAAGAAGGGCGTGAACCATCATTAGAAGAATTGACGCAACAACAAGCGGATATTGAATTGCGTGTGCCTGCTTTACTGCCTGATGATTATCTAGGAGACGTGAATATGCGTTTATCCTTTTATAAACGCATTGCTGCAGCAGAGAGTAAAGCAGAATTAGATGAATTAAAAGTTGAGTTGATTGACAGATTTGGATTATTGCCTGATGCAACGAAAAATTTATTACAAATTACAGAGTTGCGTTTATTGGTTGAGCCGTTGAACGTTGTGCGAATTGATGCTGGAACACAAGGCGGTTTTATTGAGTTTTCAGCAAAAGCACAAGTGAATCCAGATAAATTTATTCAATTAATTCAAAAAGAACCTATTGTGTATCGATTTGATGGCCCATTAAAATTTAAGTTTATGAAAGATCTATCCGATAACAAAGTGCGGTTAGAATTTGTGGTGGATTTGTTAAGAACGATTGCTGCATAAAAAGAAGCCCGATCATTGTGATCGGACTTTTTTCTTAAATATATCAAGCAGATTATTGCACTAATAAATAGAAATTACTGTCACCTCGTAAAATATTAAGTGCAACTGCTGACGGTTCAGTTTCAAGCACTTTATTTAATTCACGAATGTTTTCGATCATTTGACGATTAATACCAATAATAATATCGCCCGATTTTAAACCACGTTGTGCAGCCAGCGAATTAGGTTGAATTTTTGTGATTTTAATTCCTTTAACGCCTTTAGCATCGTAGTCTTTCAATGTTGCACCATCTAATGCAGGCAACTCAGTTTTTGAGGAAAGTTGGCTACCATCATCCGCTTGTAATTTCATTTTAACGTCGTGGGATTTGCCATCACGTAAGTAAGTCAAGCTAATCTCTTTGCCTGCACCAGTGGTTGCGATTTTTGCACGAATTTCAGCGAAACTTGAGATTTTTTGACCGTTCATCGCCGTGATAATATCGCCCGCTTTAAGTCCTGCTTTTTCAGCAGCAGATTTCGGTAAAACTTCACTTACAAATGCGCCTTGTTGCGCGCTTACATTAAAGGCTTTGGCTAAATCAGCATTGAGTTCGCCCCCTTTAATACCAAGCAATCCGCGACGCACTTGACCAAATTCTAAAATTTGTTGCACTAAATTGCTTGCTTGATTACTTGGAATCGCAAAGGCAATTCCTGCATTGCCACCGCTTGGAGAAATAATTGCGGTATTAATTCCAATAAGTTCGCCATTTAGATTGACTAATGCACCACCCGAATTACCGCGGTTTACTGCTGCATCGGTTTGAATATAGTTTTCATAAGTGCCACTGTCAGAACCTGTTGAACGACCCAATGCAGAAACAATACCTGATGTCACAGTTTGACCTAAACCAAATGGATTACCGATTGCAACAGTGAAATCGCCTACGCGTAATTTGTCGGAATCAGCAAATTTGATTTCTGTTAAATTACTTGGTTTTTCAAGCTGTACTAATGCAATATCTGATTGTTCATCTTTACCCACTAATTTTGCTTTAAATTCACGCCCATCTTGTAATTGCACGGTAATTTTATCAGCTCCATCAATAACATGATTATTGGTTAAAACATAGCCTTTGCTTGCATTAATAATGACACCAGAACCTAAACCACGGAAGTTACGCTTTGACTCTCCACGTCCACCAAATTGTTCGGCAAAACGATCGCCAAAGAAGAATTTAAATTCTTCAGGAATATCGTCTAGGAAAGGAGAACGAGAATCTACTTTAGCTTTTCCTTCAACGGAAAGAGTGACAACGGCAGGTTGTACTTTTTCTAACATCGGTGCAAGACTGTTTTGTTCCGAAACAAAACTTGGCAAAGTGGCTTGAGCAACAAATGATGTGCTTAATACACTTAATCCAAGTGCAATACTATTTAATACAAAACGTGTTTTTTTCATAAATACTCCAAAATAAATTTCAGATAACGTGGTCTGTAAGACAAAAAAATAAAAAAAATGTTCAATAAGAGGAGAGCAAATTATCTTGTTTAAAAGGAAATCGGAGCAGTACAAAAACGGTCTTACAAGTAGCAAATTCTATAAATTTATGTTCTAATACGCGCAATTTTCTAGTCAATAAAAAGGTCAAAAAATGAGCTGGATTAACCGAATTTTTAGTAAAAGTCCTTCTTCTTCCACTCGAAAAGCCAATGTGCCAGAAGGCGTGTGGACAAAATGTACTGCTTGTGAACAAGTACTTTATAGTGAAGAACTCAAACGTAATCTGTATGTTTGCCCGAAATGTGGTCATCATATGCGTATTGATGCTCGTGAGCGTTTATTAAATTTATTGGACGAAGATTCAAGCCAAGAAATTGCGGCAGATTTAGAACCAAAAGATATTTTAAAATTCAAAGATTTAAAGAAATATAAAGATCGTATCAATGCGGCGCAAAAAGAAACGGGCGAGAAAGATGCGCTAATTACTATGACAGGTACACTTTATAATATGCCAATCGTTGTGGCTGCATCGAACTTTGCTTTTATGGGCGGTTCAATGGGTTCTGTAGTTGGTGCAAAATTTGTTAAAGCGGCTGAAAAAGCGATGGAAATGAATTGTCCGTTTGTATGTTTCTCTGCGAGTGGTGGTGCTCGTATGCAGGAAGCATTATTCTCTTTAATGCAAATGGCAAAAACCAGTGCCGTACTTGCTCAAATGCGTGAAAAGGGTGTGCCATTTATTTCAGTATTAACGGATCCGACTTTAGGCGGCGTATCAGCCAGTTTTGCGATGTTAGGGGATTTAAATATTGCCGAGCCAAAAGCCTTAATTGGTTTTGCAGGGCCACGCGTTATTGAACAAACTGTGCGTGAAAAATTGCCAGAAGGTTTCCAACGTAGTGAGTTTCTACTTGAGAAAGGGGCAATTGATATGATCGTGAAACGTTCAGAAATGCGTCAAACTTTAGCAAGTGTACTGAGTAAATTAACGAATCAACCTTCTCCTTTTGTAGAACCTGAACTCATTTCAGAAGATGAATAATATGCAACTTAAAGCCACTTCGCCACTCGCTGAGTGGCTTTCTTATTTAGAAAAAAGCCATTTTAAACCTATTGATCTCGGTTTAGATCGTATTCAATCCGTGGCAGAAAAATTGGATTTACTTCATCCCGCCCCTTATGTGATAACTGTGGGGGGGACGAATGGTAAAGGCACGACTTGTCGCTTGTTAGAAACGATTCTGCTTAATCACGGATTACGTGTAGGCGTGTATTCTTCGCCCCATTTATTGCGTTATAACGAGCGAGTACGCATTCAAAATCAAGATTTACCCGATGAAGCACATACCGCCTCTTTTGCTTTTATTGATGAAAACAAAACAGAATCGCTGACTTATTTTGAATTTAGCACCCTTTCTGCATTGCATTTATTTAAGCAAGCAAAATTAGATGTGGTGATTTTAGAAGTGGGTTTGGGCGGCCGTTTAGATGCGACCAATATTGTGGATAGCCATCTTGCTGTGATTACTAGCATCGATATTGATCACACCGATTTTCTTGGGGATACCAGAGAGGCCATTGCTTTTGAAAAAGCAGGAATTTTCCGCGAAAATTGCCCTGTCGTGATTGGTGAACCTAATGTGCCGCAAACAATGTTAGATCAGGCCGAAAAATTACATTGCCAAGTTGCTCGTCGTGATGTGGATTGGTTATTTGAGCAAAATGCTGAAAATTGGCAATGGCAAAATAAAAAAGTGCGGTTAGAAAATTTGCCGTTTTGTCAGATTCCATTGGCGAATGCCGCAACGGCTCTGGCTGCCGTTCAATATTTACCTTTTGATATTTCAGAACAGACTTTGCGAAAATCTTTGCAAGAGGTAGAACTGGTTGGTCGTTTTCAAGCTATAAAAACAGATAAACGTGAAAAATTAGCGGATTATCTTGGCGTACCAGTTGAAACCTTGCCAACAATTATCGTTGATGTAGGGCATAATCCTCACGCTGCAAAATATTTATCTGAAAAATTGACCGCACTTAAACGTAGCATCGAGGGTAAAATGATTGCCGTGTGTGGGATGCTCAAAGACAAAGATGCAAATGGGGTATTTGAGCATTTAACACCTATTATTGATGAATGGCATTGTGTAACTTTAGGCGGCTATCGCGGGCAGTCAGGCGATGAATTAGCAGAGAAATTGAAAAGTCATTTCCCAAATATTCAAGCTACATCAGATAATTCTGTTATGGATGGTGTGTGTACAGCACTCAAAAGTGCGGTAAAAAATGATGTGGTTTTAGTCTTTGGATCTTTCCACACCGTTGCTGAATTTTGGGCTGTGGTGGAATAAAATGTACCATCAAAGCAAAGGGCTGATATTTAAAATCAGCCCTTATTTTTTGGAATATTATTTCCAAGAATATTTCACACCCACGGTGCCTTGGTAACCTTTGTGACTATTTTTTTCTCTGTTTTATCTTTTATATCAATTGTGAGTTCAACGACAATTAAAGTAAACCCTTTAGCATAAAACAGTATTTTCCTTATCGGTTGGATTTTAACCAGTTTGTGTTTATTTAACAAGTTTAGATTAGTGTGATTTTAGAAAAATAGAAGAAATATGATTTAGAACAATATTTATAATGTGGTGCTGTTTGGCAATGGCTGAGGTTCCCCTAAAAAATAAGGCTCAACACCTAATATCAAGTCAAAAACCGCTTTTATGCGGGCAAAAACTTCTCTTATTTGTGTGGAAAAATGTAATTCTGGCTGTTTTGCCACAAAGCAAATGGCATCAATATTATGTGCTTGGGCAATTAATAGCGCGCGTTCGCAATGAAATTTTTGACTGACAATCGTAAATGTTTTCACTTGGAAAATTTTATCGGCGCGGATAACGGAATCTAGGGTGCGAAAACCTGCAAAATCACAGAACATTAAAGTTTCTGGCACGCCCATTTTGCGTAAATCGCGAAACATTGCTCTTGGTTCGTTATATTGCAAAGTTCGGTTGTCACCACTTAATAAAAGATAATTCACTTTTTGTTGTTCGATTAGGCTTTTAGCTGCCATTAAGCGACTATCGTAATAAACGTTCGGTTTTCCGCTGACGGTGTATTTTGATGTGCCAAGCACAAGGGCGCAGGGGCGAAAGGGGAGTTCATCAATATTTGTGAATATTTTATCGCGAACATAAAAACTGACGCCTCGATCCACTAGCAAGCAAAGTATAATCAATGCAAAGATTGCGTAGAGTAGTGCGCGAAAAAGTACGGTGAATTTTGGAGATAATTTTTTTACTAGCATAGCGGTAAACATAATGAAAAATCGACCGCACTTCAAGGAGAATTTGATGGATTTTGTGAATCGCATTGATGTGCGATAATTTAGCCGTTTAGACGGCTAAAATTTCTTGACAAGCTAATCGACTTACTGATAGTTTAAACGCCATTCTGATTATTACGATAGGTTTTCAATGTCTGTGCAAAATGTAGTGCTTTTTGACACACAGCCTTTAACTCTGATGCTTGGCGGCAAACTTTCCCATATTAATGTCGCGTATCAAACTTATGGCACACTCAATGCCGAAAAAAATAATGCGGTATTAATTTGCCATGCTTTGACTGGCGATGCTGAGCCTTATTTCGATGATGGTCGAGATGGCTGGTGGCAGAATTTTATGGGAGCAGGTTTAGCATTGGATACGGATCGTTATTTTTTTATTAGCTCGAACGTATTAGGTGGGTGTAAGGGAACAACTGGGCCTTCATCAATTAATCCGCAAACGGGTAAACCTTATGGCAGCCAATTTCCTAATATTGTTGTGCAAGATATTGTTAAAGTACAAAAAGCCTTGCTTGAACATCTTGGTATTAGCCATTTAAAAGCCATTATTGGTGGATCTTTTGGCGGTATGCAAGCGAATCAATGGGCGATTGATTATCCTGATTTTATGGATAATATCGTGAATCTTTGCTCATCCATTTATTTTAGTGCTGAAGCCATAGGCTTTAACCATGTTATGCGTCAAGCGGTAATTAATGATCCCAATTTTAACGGCGGCGATTATTATGAGGGGACACCGCCAGATCAAGGGTTATCTATTGCGCGTATGCTAGGTATGCTGACTTACCGCACCGATTTACAACTAGCCAAAGCCTTTGGGCGTGCTACAAAATCAGATGGCAGCTTTTGGGGCGATTACTTTCAAGTGGAATCCTATCTTTCTTACCAAGGCAAAAAATTCTTAGAACGTTTTGATGCCAATAGTTATTTGCATTTGTTACGTGCGTTGGATATGTATGATCCAAGTTTGGGGTATGAGAATGTCAAAGAGGCATTATCACGTATTAAAGCACGCTATACGTTGGTTTCTGTGACAACGGATCAACTTTTTAAACCCATTGATCTTTATAAAAGTAAACAGCTTTTAGAGCAAAGTGGAGTCGATCTACATTTTTATGAATTCCCATCAGATTACGGACACGATGCGTTTTTAGTGGATTATGATCAGTTTGAAAAACGAATTCGAGATGGTTTGGCAGGTAATTAATTAGTCATAAAAAAGTGCGGTGAAATTTCACCGCACTTCTTCTTTTATAACCAGTTATTCTTCAGAACTGCTTTCTTCCAAAGAATCTTCTTCATCTGCATCACAAACACGTTCTAAACTTACTACGTGTTCATCATCGGCAGTACGAATTAAGCGAACACCTTGCGTGTTACGCCCTACAATGCTCACTTCGCTTACGCGTGTGCGAACAAGCGTTCCTGCATCAGTGATCAACATAATTTGGTCTGTTTCTTCTACTTGAGTTGCAGCAACGACTTTACCATTGCGTTCACTCACTTTAATCGAAATCACACCTTTTGTATTACGTGATTTAGTTGGGTATTCACTTAATTGTGTGCGTTTTCCGTAGCCGTTTTGTGTTGCTGTTAAAATTTCCCCTTCACCTTTTGGCACAACGAGAGAAACCACTTTATCGATATTTAAGTCTAATGATGCTTCAGCGTTGTCATCAGAAATATCTTCAATTTCTACCGCACTTTCATCGTCAGAAATATCGTTTGTTAAAGCCAGTTTGATACCGCGAACACCTGTTGCTAAACGCCCCATTGCACGCACGGCATTTTCAGCAAAACGCACCACGCGACCTTGCGATGAGAACAACATAATTTCGTTGCTGCCATCAGTAATATCCACGCCGATTAATTCATCTTCGTCACGTAAATTCAATGCGATGATACCGTTTGAACGTGGACGGCTAAATTCGGTTAAGGCGATTTTCTTCACAATACCGCCAGCAGTTGCCATGACTACGAATTTATCTTCTTCGTAAGCAGAAACTGGCAAGATTGCAGTAATACGTTCGTTTTCTTGTAACGGAAGAATATTCACAATTGGACGACCGCGTGCACCACGGCTTGCTTGTGGAAGTTGATATACTTTCAACCAATATAAACGACCACGGCTAGAGAAGCAGAGGATGGTATCGTGAGTATTTGCCACCAGTAATTTTTCGATGAAATCTTCTTCTTTCATCTTCGTTGCAGATTTGCCTTTACCGCCACGGCGTTGTGCTTCATAGTCAGTCAGTGGTTGGTATTTCACATAACCTTCGTGAGAAAGCGTCACAACCACGTCTTCTTGTGCGATTAAATCTTCTAAATCAATATCGCCAGAAGCAGCGGTAATTTCAGTTAAACGATCATCGCCAAATTGTGCTTTCACTTCTTCTAATTCTTCACGAATCACTTCCATTAAACGTTCTGCGCTACTTAAAATATGAAGAAGATCCGCAATTTTAACTAATAATTCTTCATATTCTTTTATAACTTCTTCAAACGCAATGCCCGTTAAACGGTGTAAGCGAAGTTCTAGAATTGCGTTTACTTGCGCTGGTGATAAGTAATACTGTTCACCTTGAATACCAAGATTTTCTTCTAACTCATCAGGACGAGCGGAAACATCAAGAAGATTAATAATATCGCTATGTAATGTCCAAGAACGTGAACTGATTGCTGTTGCGGCCTCTTCACGGTTTTTAGAGTTGCGAATAATTGCAATCATTTCATCGATATTAGAACGAGCAACCGCTAAACCTTCCAAAATGTGCGTACGTTCACGTGCTTTGCGAAGCTCAAAGATAGAACGACGTGTCACCACTTCACGGCGGTGTAAAACGAAGGATTCAATGATTTCTTTAAGATTAAATAAACGTGGCTGACCGTGATCCAATGCCACCATATTGATACCAAAGGTCACTTGCATTTGAGTGAGTGAGTAAAGATGGTTTAATACCACTTCCCCCACTGCATCACGTTTAATATCAATTTCAATACGGATCCCTTCTTTGTTTGAAAGGTCAGTAATATTGCTGATGCCTTCGATTTTTTTCTCGCGAATTAATTCGGCAATTTTCTCGACTAATTTTGCTTTATTTACTTGGTATGGCAATTCAGACACGATAATTTGCTCGCGTCCTTTTTCGTTGGTTTCTACGGTTGCACGAGCACGAACATAAACTTTACCACGACCAGTGCGATAGGCTTCTTCAATCCCTTTACGACCATTAATTAATGCAGCGGTTGGAAAGTCTGGGCCCGGAATATGTTGCATTAATTCATCAATGGTAATTTCATTGTTGTCAATATAAGCCAAACAACCATTTAATACTTCGTTTAAGTTGTGAGGGGGAATGTTAGTTGCCATCCCCACCGCAATACCAGAAGAACCATTTGCTAAAAGTGCTGGAATACGAGTTGGCAATACATCTGGGATCATTAATTCGCCATCATAGTTTGGCGAGAAATTGACGGTTTCTTTATCCAAATCAGTGAGCAATGCTTGCGTAATTTTTTGCATACGCACTTCGGTATAACGCATTGCAGCTGGCGCATCACCATCAATTGAACCAAAGTTACCTTGCCCATCAACCAACATATAGCGAAGTGAGAATGGTTGTGCCATACGAACGATGGTATCGTACACGGCTGAGTCACCATGCGGGTGATATTTACCGATTACATCACCCACAACACGCGCTGATTTTACGTATTTTTTATTGGCGGTATTGCCTTCGCGATCCATTGAGAACAGTACGCGGCGGTGAACTGGTTTTAAACCATCTCGAACGTCAGGTAATGCACGCCCAACGATAACCGACATCGCGTAGTCAAGGTAGGAAGATTTAAGTTCTTCTTCGATATTGACAGGGGTGATAGATGATTGGATTGAATCCGTCATTGGTATTCCTTTTTTGATCAAAAATTGTGGCGGATTATAGCATAAAATTGTGGATATGTGGTTTTTGATATCAGGATTTCGCCTGATGGCGACTTACTTTTTCTTTGCTTTGCCAAAGAAAAAGTAGGCAAAAAGAAAGGCAACCCTGCTTTTCCTTATTTCCTTTGTTTCATACAATTTGCTTAACGGAAATTTTCTAAACTCGCCGCAAGCGGCTCAAACAGACGAAAATTTCCTACAAATTCAATTCCACAAAGGTGGAAAAGAAGGGAACCCAATTTGTTCTTTATCCG
>NZ_KV833418.1:91711-112517 GCF_001837655.1 Haemophilus sp. HMSC071C11
GTATGAAACAAAGGAAATAAGGAAAAGCAGGGGCGCTTTTCTTTTGCCTACTTTTCTTTGGCGAAGCAAAGAAAAGTAGGTCGTACTTTCAAGAATTGAAAGTACGAAATAAGCCTAATTTATTTTTGATGTGCTCGCTTTGCTTTCTGCAACTTCCCATAAGCCCCCAACAACGCCTGATGTTCCTTAAAGTTTTCCAAATTTTCATCACTTGCTGGAAGATTGTAGAACGGATTGCCACCTTCAGAGACAGCTGCCCAAGCTTGTTTAACTGCATCTTTACCATACATTTTCTCAAACACTGCACGATATTGCGCTGGTTCACGATTTTGATCTAAATGTAATTCAATGATGGAAATTAATGCGCGGTAATAATTCACAGGTTCTGTGGTAAATACGGAACTGTTCATATTCAGCGTCCAGTTTGCCCAATCTAATGCCTGTTCTAATTCGCCTAATGCAAGGTGGAGCATAGATTTTAATTCACCGACGCGTAAAGTTGTCCAGCCGCTATTTTTAGGTGCAACGATGCCGATAAATTCACGCACGCGAGTCGCATCGTCAATATCTTGTCCGTCTAATTCATCTAATAATTCTTGATAGGTTTCTGCATCGTGATGCCAGTTTGGTAAATCCAGTAAAATTTCGCGCCAATCCATTCCCATATTGTTATTGGCGTAAATTAAATCGTCTGCAGGATAAATATCAGACATACCTGGCACAATAATACGGCACGCATAGACATCCAAATGGTTGTAATCCATTACGTAAACTTCTTTTTCATCGGCACGGAAAATCGCCATTAAATTATTGTATTCTTCTTGCGTGGTACCACTGAAATCCCAATCAGCAAATTCATAATCAGGCGTTTTTTTGAGTAAATCCCAAGAAATTAAACCGCTTGAGTCAATAAAGTGGGTTTCTAAATTAGCGTGTTCAGCCACATCATCGTTATTGAAAGAGGGCGGAGAGAAAACATCCAAATCTTTCAAGCTACGACCCTGTAAAAGCTCCGTCACAGTACGTTCTAATGCCACTTGGAAATTTGGATGCGCACCAAAAGAGGCAAAGCAAGTACCGTTATTCGGATTGAGTAGCACAACGCAAATAACAGGGTATTTTCCGCCAAGTGAAGCATCAAATGCATAAATTAGGAAACCTTCTTCCTCTAATTTTGCAATGGAAGCCTGAATAGATGGATAGCGATCCATCACAGATTTTGGAATTTCTGGCAGACTAATTGCTTCAGCGATAATTTTGTTTTTCACATAACGCTCAAATACCTCTGACAAGCCTTGCACGCGTGCTTCAAATTTCGTATTGCCTGCAGACATGCCATTTGAGACATAAAGGTTGGCAATAATACTTTGTGGAATGTAAACGGTTTGTTCGTCCGATTGACGAACATAAGGCATCGCCACGATCCCACGATCATAATTGCCAGACTGTAAATCTATTAATAATTCAGGCGTAAGCTCGGCATTGGGATCAAAATAATCCAATAAATAATCATCTAAAATGCCATTAGGCAGTAAAGCATCGTCTTCAATTGGGAACCATTTTTCATTGGGATAATGTACGAAATCGCCGTTTGCAATTTCTTGTCCTAAATAGAAATCGGCAAAGAAATAATTAGTAGAAAGACGCTCAAAATATTCGCCAAGGGCAGAGGCTAACGCCGCTTTTTTACTTGCCCCTTTACCATTAGAAAAACACTGCGGACAGTCTTTATCGCGAATATGCACAGACCACACATTTGGCACAGGATTCAACCAAGATGCCTCTTCAATATTAAAACCAAGTGCGGTCAATTTTTGCTGAAATTTTGCAATACTATCTTCTAATGCAGCATCTTTGCCGAGAATAAAGGTTTGTTCTGTCATTTTTGTTCCTAAATAAGAAAAAAGTGCGGTGAATAATAGGGGAGTTTTAATAGCGGGGCAAGATTTTTTCGGCAAAAATAAATCCCGAAAAACTTCGGGGTTTTCTACCGCACTTTTAACGTATATTTGATTGGCGTTAAAGTAAAGTTGGATTGAACCGCACTTTTAAGGCAATTGTAATTGCGGCGAAAATTTTTTCATCGTTGAGAGGAAAGTTTTCGCATAAAGTGCGGTGGGAATCAGTTATGTTTATTTGAGCTTGCGATAATTCATTTAATAAAATCGGGAGAGAAAGATTAAGTTGCTCGGCGATTTGTTGAATAGAGAAATGTTCGAAAGTCATCATCAAGCGATCTAAATTGCAGTAAGAAGGCATGCGATTATTTGTGATGAGATCGGCAAATTGAGTGTTGATTTTTACCCATTTCTTCTTACGGCTATAAAAATGCAGTAACAAACCAAATACGGTAAATCCAGCAAAGAAAAGATGAATGTCTAAGGCTTGACTAAAAGGAAATCCTAGCCACATTGAAATGCCACTTGCAACAACGAAAAGCAAACTTAAGGCTAGTCCCCACACTAAGAAAAATTTATAAATTACTTCAAATTTCATTGAATTATCCTTTTCTACGAAATAAATCTGTATAAGGAAATATATAACGTTAAATATTATAGAAACATTTTGCCTGTTTTTGCTACGTTATATTTGAATTAATATATCGATGCTGTAGAATTTGTTGTAATGTCTCGTTTTTAAAAAAGTTAAAATGAAAAAACGCTTACCATTTTAACCGCACTTCGTCCAAACTTTTACATCAACATTTGAATAATTACATTGAAAAATCACTATGACTATTTACGACATCAATTTTGCTGAACTGTATCAACAACACTTAATCGCTTGTCATCATTACAACTTACCTCCGACAAAATGGGATAAAAAAGCCGTGAAAATGGCAGAAAATTTGGTCGGTAAGCCTTCAGCATATAATCAGCAATTATTGCAAGCAATGAATGTGCAAACCGATGAAACAGTGTTGGATATTGGCTGTGGGCCTGGTACTTTTGCTGTACCGCTCGCACAACAAGGTTCAACGGTATATGCCTTAGATTATAGTAATGGAATGTTAGATTGCTTGGCGCAGTTCAAACAGAAATTGGGGTTGCATAATCTCACAACATTTCATAAATCTTGGACGGATAATTGGGATGATGTGCCACAAGCTGATGTAGTGTTGGCATCTCATTCAACGTTGGTGGACGATTTGGACGATATGATCGAAAAACTCTGTGCCAAAGCGAAAAAACGTGTGTTTTTGACTTCTGTCACACAACGCCATTTCTTAGATGAGGGCGTATTTGAGGCAATTGGCCGTGAAGATATTGGTTTCCCCACTTATATTTATTTACTCAATCGGTTGTATCAAAAAGGCATTCAGGCAAATTTGAATTTTATTGAAACGGAATCGGGTTGTTTTCAAGGTGAAATCTACGAGGATTTATTAGCCTCGGTGGAATTTTCTTTAGGCGAACTGTCCGAAAAAGAAAAACAAGGTTTGAAAGCCTTTTACGATCGTAAACAAGCCAATAACGAACTAATTTTTCATGGACAGAAAAAATGGGCGTTGATTTGGTGGAATGTGGATCGCATCTAATGTTTCAAGTGGAATCAATTTATTTTTCTATCACTAATTAAAAGGACGATTATGTTATTTGCTTTACCTGCGCTGAATGATAACTACATTTGGCTTTATCAACGAGAAAATCTGCCGCTTATTATTGTCGATTTGCCTGAAACGGACAAGCTGTTTGCATGGCTAGATAAGCAAAACGCAACGATTGAAGCGGTGTTGCTTACTCACGAACATGAGGATCATACACAAGGTGTGTCGGCATTTAAAAAACGTTATCCAACAGTGCCGATTTATGGGCCGCAAGAATGTGAGAAAAAAGGTGCGACTCAAGTTGTGAACGAAGGGAAGATCCTTACCGCACATTATCAAATTGATGTCATTCCGACGGGGGGACACACTAAACAGCACGTTAGTTTTTTAGTGGATAATCATTTATTTTGCGGTGATGCGTTATTTTCTGCAGGTTGCGGACGTGTTTTTACAGGCAATTATGCGCAGATGTTTGATGGTTTGCAGCGTTTGAATACATTGCCTGACGAGACGATTGTTTGCCCAGCTCATGAATATACCTTGGGGAATTTAGCATTTGCGGAAACTGTGCTGGTGGAAAAAAGTGCGGTAGAAAAACAACGTATTTTTGTTGAAACACAACGGGCTGAAAATAAACCAAGTTTGCCGACAACCTTAAAACTTGAGCGAGAAATTAATCCGTTTTTACAAGCAAAAACACTTGAAGAATTTACCGCACTTCGCAAAGCTAAAGATATTTTCTAATATTGGGTGAGGACAAAGTGCGGTGATTTTTTAAATTAGCAGATTATTTCTTTCTCGCTAACATGGTGGCAAATTTCATTTTAATGCGATTGCCGTTTTCATCGGTTTTGTGTAATTCGCCCATATTTTCGTTATATTCTAAGAATTCCCAATCTTTGTAATATTCTTTCAATTCGTTTTCAGCAAAAGTGAATGAGAATGGAAGTGGGCAAGGCACATCATCTGTGGACATTGCGGCAACGATTAAATTATATCCGCCAACATTGGTATGTTCTTGCATATTTTTGATGATTGACGGCACACGTTCACGATTTAAGAACATAAACACCACCGTTGAAACAATAAAATCATAGTTTTCTTGAATGTTGGCGGCGTTAATGTCGTAAAGTGCGGTAGAAATATTAAGGTTTTCTTTCTCTTTGGTTTCATTTAAAAAGGCAATGCTGTTTTCATTGTGATCCCAAGAGGTTACATCATAGCCTAATAAACTTAAATAAAGTGAATTACGCCCTTGTCCGCAACCTAAATCTAATACTTTACAAGGCGAGATAATTTTTGCTGCATCCACCACATCGCCGTGAATGGCAGTCATGTTGTATTTTTTACTGAAATAATCTTCTTTTTTGCAATAGAAACCTAGGGTACATTCTAGGTCATCAGAAAGAGCTTCAACACGATGCCATGCTTGAGGTTCAACAAAAGGAATGTGGCTTTCTGGGGTAAAAATATGCTCGGCAATAACATCGCCATTTTCTGTTAGCTCATAAAATTTAAGCTTACCTTTTAATACGGTTAATTTTCCCCAAGTGCCGACTTTTGTGTTGTGCTTTTCTTGGAACATTTGTGGCAATTTGTCTTTTGTCCACACTGGCATTTGTTTATAGCAGATTAATTCGTTTTTCATAATATTCTCCAAACAGATAAATAGTTGAGTGTTATGGTAGGTTATAAGTCATCTATTTTCAACAAGAAAATAAAAGGGCAACGTAATGTTGCCCTAATTAATTGAATTGATTATTTTACTTGCATACCTGCGGTGACACCATTATCGGCAGATAACAAGAATAAATCACTACCGCCTGTTCCTGCGGATAGAATCATTCCCTCAGACACGCCGAATTTCATTTTACGTGGTGCAAGGTTTGCCACCATAATCACAAAACGACCTTCTAATTCTTCAGGTTTATTGTAAGCCGCTTTAATGCCAGAGAAGACTTGACGAGTATGATCGCCAAGATCCAATTCAAAACGTAAAAGTTTATTAGATTCTGGCACTGCTTCGCATTTCAGTACTTTTGCTACACGCATATCAAGTTTAGCGAGATCATCAATCGTGATGGTTTCAGCAATAGGTTTAACGGCAGAAAGTGCGGTTGGTTTTGCTTCTGTTTTTTCTGCTGCTTTATTGGCTGCGGCAAATAAGGCTTTAGTTTCTTCCACTACGGCATCAATTTGTTTTTTCTCTAAACGAGAGAATAAGGCTTTAAACGGTGCAAGGGTATGACCAAGTAATGGTTGATGAATATTATCCCAACGTAATTCAGCTTGTAAGAAGGCTTCTGCACGTTCTGCCAGTTTTGGAAGAACAGGTTTTAAGTAAGACATCAATACGCGGAAAAGCTCAATACCCATTGAACATACGGCTTGCAATTCTGCCTCTTTGCCTTCTTCTTTTGCAATCACCCAAGGGGCTTTTTCATCAATGTATTTATTGGCTTTATCCGTTAATGCCATAATTTCACGAATGGCTTTATTGTATTCACGGCTTTCGTAATAAGCAGCGATTTGCTCGGCTTGAGCGGTAAATTCTGCAAATAATGCTTCGTCTTCCAGTTTATCCGAAAGTTTGCCTTCAAAGCGTTTCGCAATAAAACCTGCATTGCGTGAAGCTAAATTCACTAATTTGTTTACGATATCTGTATTTACACGTTGTACGAAATCTTCAAGGTTAAAGTCTAAATCTTCAATGCGATCATTTAATTTTGCTGCATAGTAATAACGCAAACATTCAGGATCGATATGATTCAAATAAGTGCTGGCTTGAATGAATGTGCCGCGAGATTTTGACATCTTCGCCCCATCCACCGTTACATAGCCATGAGCGAACACATTAGTCGGTTTACGATAGCCGCTGCCTTCAAGCATTGCAGGCCAGAATAGACTGTGGAAATAAACGATATCTTTACCGATGAAATGATAAAGCTCCGCATCACTGCCTTCAGCCCAAAATTCGTTGAAATCAATGCCTTCACGCTCACATAGATTTTTGAATGAAGCCATATAGCCGATTGGCGCATCTAACCAAACATAGAAGAATTTATCTTTTGCGCCGGGAATTTCAAAACCGAAATAAGGTGCATCACGTGAAATATCCCATTGTTGTAAACCGCTCTCAAACCATTCTTGCATTTTGTTCGCAATTTCAGATTGAAGTGAGCCAGAACGAGTCCATTCTTTTAACATCCCTTCAAATGCAGGCAAGTCAAAGAAAAAGTGTTCAGATTCTTTTACGATAGGTGTTGTGCCAGAAACAGCTGAACGAGGATTAATTAAATCCATTGGGCTGTAAGTAGAAGCACAAACTTCGCAGTTATCGCCATATTGATCTTCTGCTTTACATTTCGGGCAAGTGCCTTTCACAAAACGATCGGGCAAGAACATATTTTTTTCAGGGTCGAATAACTGAGAAATAACTTTACTCTTAATAAAGCCATTGGCTTTGAGTTTATTGTAAATTTCTGCAGTGAGCTGTTTGTTTTCTTCGCTGTGAGTGGAATGATAGTTATCAAAACTAATATTGAAACCTGCAAAATCACGAATGTGATCGGCTTTTGCTTTAGCAATTAATTCTTCAGGTGTAATGCCAAGTTTATCAGCATTCAACATAATCGGCGTGCCGTGCGCATCGTCCGCACAGACAAAATGGATTTTATTGCCACGCATACGTTGAAAACGCACCCAAATATCCGCTTGGATATGTTCTAACATATGGCCTAAATGAATTGCCCCATTGGCATAAGGCAAGGCGCAAGTGACTAAAATTTTACGGGGTTGAGTTGTCATTTATTATTCTCTTTTTTAGCATACAAAAATTGTGCTTATCTTACTTTAAATAGGGGATTTTTTCTAGTTTGAAAAACTTTAACTTAACATACCGCACTTTCCGTGATTAAATATGTCCGACAAATTTACTCTACTAAACAGGAAGTTATTATGGCAACCTACTTTTCTGATAATTTGACTGCCGACCAGCAAAATCAAGTTCAGCAGATTATTCAACAATTTCAGCATCCAACTCTGCAAAAGGATCTGATTGTGCTTAATACTTTGAAAAAAGTGGAAAAGGGCGGCGATACGTTACGCATTGAATTGAAATTGCCTTTTGCGTGGAATTCTGGTGCAGAACAGTTAAAACAAGCGGTTTCAGATGCGTTATTGAAAGCAACAGATTGTAAATCAATTAAATGGGCGGTGGCTTATCAAATCGCCACACTTAAACGTGCAAATAATCAACCGGCAGTAAAAGGTGTGAAAAATATTATTGCTGTGAGTTCTGGTAAAGGCGGCGTAGGGAAATCATCGGTTTCTGTTAATCTAGCTTTAGCATTACAAGCACAAGGCGCACGTGTTGGAATTTTAGATGCGGATATTTATGGCCCTTCTATTCCACACATGTTAGGCGCAGCGAATCAACGTCCAACTTCGCCAGATAATCAACACATCACCCCAATTAAAGCACATGGTTTATCTGCAAATTCCATTGGCTTTTTAATGAATGAAGATAGTGCAACAATTTGGCGCGGCCCAATGGCGAGTAGTGCATTAAGCCAATTATTAAATGAAACCCTATGGGATAGTTTAGATTATCTTGTTATCGATATGCCTCCTGGCACTGGCGATATTCAACTTACCTTATCACAACAAATTCCTGTGACTGGCGCAGTGGTTGTGACAACTCCACAAGATATTGCTCTGCTTGACGCAGTAAAAGGTATTTCAATGTTTGAGCGAGTATCCGTACCAGTGTTAGGCATTGTGGAAAATATGTCGATGCATATTTGTAGTAAGTGCGGTCACCACGAAGCGATTTTTGGCACAGGCGGTGCAGAGAAAATGGCGGAAAAATACAATGTGAAAGTATTAGCTCAACTTCCTCTGCATATTCGTATCCGTGAAGATTTAGATGCAGGCAACCCGACCGTTGTGCGAGTGCCTGAAAATGAAATTTCACAAGCGTTCTTACAACTTGCAGAAAAAGTCTCTACAGAACTTTACTGGCAAGGTTCCGTAATCCCAAGCGAGATTTTATTTAAAGAAGTGAAATAATCAAAAAAGATAGGGCTGCATTTGCAGCCCTTTTTTAATGGGATTTTTACCCCACCCATCTCACCACTTCATCCAACCCTTTACGGGATTTTTTCGCAATATCGCGTGAGCGGTAGCCAAAGGTTGCGGCGACAGAAACCGCATATTCTTGAGGATCGAATAATCCTTCTTCGGCGAGGCATTCATTCATTTTGTCGTAATGAAAACCTTCAATTGGGCAAGAATCGATGCCAAGGGCTGAGGCTCCAGTAAGCATATTTGCAAGGGCGATATAAGTTTGTTTACTGCACCAATCAAATAAAGTGCGGTCGTTTTCGAGTAATTTCATATCTTCTTCTTGCAGGGCTTTGTATTTTGCGAGGGCGGCTTGTTGTTGCTCTGCGTTCAAGCCTTTGCGTGCCATCACATCCACAAAAAACGGACTATCATAACGGGCATTTTTCTTCGCGAGAATTACCACAAGATGACTGCAATTATCAAGCTGATTTATCATTCCCCAGCTAAAAGGTTTCATTTTTTCGCGTAAGGTTTTATTTTGAATCACTAAAAATTTCCAAGGCTCAGAGCCTACAGAACTCGGCGATAATCGACCGCACTCTAAAATACATTCAAAATCTTCATCACTGATTTTTTTTGCGGGGTCGTAATAACGTGTTGAGCTGCGTTGATGGAAGAGTTCAAGAACTTGTTCACGAGTAAGTTGAGTCATTTTATTTCCTCTTTGTTAAACAAAAATGTGGTGCCATATTAAAGATTAGTTTTTGCTAAAACAAGGGAAAGATTCTAGAATAGTCAGCACTTTTATCACAGAGAGTGAAAATAATGACAAGAATTGCAATTATTCCTGCGAGAGCGGGTTCTAAAGGAATTAAAGACAAAAATTTACAGCTTGTGGGTGGTGTTTCTTTGGTGGGGCGTGCGATTTTGGCAGCGCAAGAATCGGGTATGTTTGATCAAATTGTGGTGACATCAGACGGTGAAAATATTTTAAAAGAAGCCACAAAATACGGCGCAAAACCAGTGGCACGCCCTGAAAGTTTGGCGCAAAGTGATACACGCACCATTGATGCAATTTTGCATTGCTTAGAAACACTTAATATTTCACAAGGCACCGCTGCACTTTTGCAACCAACCAGCCCATTGCGTAATGCTTTAGATATTCGTAATGCAATGGAAATTTTCCTTGGCGGCAAATATAAGTCAGTGGTTTCCGCTTGCGAATGTGAGCATCATCCTTATAAATCCTTCACTTTAGAAGGTACCGAAGTTCAGCCTATTCACGAATTAACGGATTTTGAAGCCCCTCGTCAAAAATTACCCAAATCTTATCGTGCAAATGGCGCAATTTATATTAATGACATCGAAAGTCTCTTTGAAGAAAAACGCTTTTTTATTGCGCCAATGCGTTTTTATTTAATGCCAACTTATCGTTCCATTGATATTGACTCCACACTTGATTTGCAATTAGCCGAAAGTTTAATTTCAAAAGAATTCTAAAAAAATTGGCCGCACTTTTGATCTGCACTCCAAAAGTTGGATTAAATAACCAACTAAGGTGCAGATTTTTTATGACCAAATACAATTTTTTTTCAAGCAACAAGTCATTGAGTTTTATCTTCAAAATAGTAAAAATTGTTGATTCCCCTGCAGGCATTTTCAACTTGCCAGCAGAACATTGTGACATTGGATTAATCAATTTGATCATATTAGAATCAATGGCTTAGCGTTGCTGGGGAAAGCTGATCTAGATAAATATCACTTTGTTTTTAAAAGATATATTAAATAGTTAAAAATAGCTTACTACCAAGCTTACTACCATAAAAAACAAGACGCCAATTCAGATGATTTTTTGCCTTTTAGGGACAATGATTATATCATCAAAATTTGCATTTACTTGAGTAATTTTGCGTTAAAGAATTTGATAATAAGGATCTGAATGTCGGTAGATCTGAAAAGACTTCGGCAAGGATCTAAAATTGCGTTGAAATCGACATCTTTAGTGTGCGGGCGTGGCGAGGGTTTGACTGCGATTTTTCATGCGTACAATTGGGCGAAAAATCGAGCTGAAATAAGGATTTAAGATTTGTCATATTGATTGATTTGATATAATACACTGGGACAGTGCTAATACTATACAGGACAAAAACAGCTCTTTTAGCAAAAAAAACCCGAATTTCTGCGGGCTGTTTATTTTTGAAAAGGATCTAATTTAGCAATTTGTAATCGGAGAATGTGATCACTTCTTCCCCTATCCAACTATTAATTTCTTTCAATCGTTCTTGCAATGGGATTATCTCATTGATAAAAAACACTCGCGTTGCCTTTTCAACGTCACCAAAACCGCCTGTATTATTAGGCACAATGCCCATTAGTTGCGGTGGCACACGGTGCGCAGCTAACACATCATCACGGCTTGCGTTCTTAATGTTTAGGAAATCATCTTTGGCGATAGCATCAGACAATGGAATAACTTGCATCCCATCTTTCTTTCCGTTTGGAATATACACAAACAAATTCTTAAAGTTGCCAGTGCCTTTTGTTTGTCGGATTTGTGTTTTGATTGCTTCAATGTCGTCTTTGTTTTGTGTTGGATCAGTCATGTAAATAATCGAACCTGCATGCGCGCCATTCAGATAATATTTACAGCGGAACAATGTGGCACTTTCATTTAAAAAAGCAGATTGAAGTGCGGCCAAATATTCTGGCACACCATAAATCTCTTGATTCACATCGGGATTAATCAAGTTAAAGACAGAACCTTTTTTAAATTCATATTCATCAAAACCATTCACAATCTGATAAAACACACCTGTTTCAACACCGACACGCATATATTTAGCAAGAGAGGATTTTAACGAAACAACCTTACCAAAGGAATTTACAGTTTTCTCAACATAAGCATTACCAAAGACCAAGTAATCTTGCACCAGTTTTTCTAATTGGGTTCGAGGTAAAAGTGCGGTTGTTTTGCACGTTGAAAGTAAAATGTTTTTCTTCACCGTAATCGCACTGTTATGATGGGCTGAGGCATTTAACGCTTTAGCCAAGTAACTTAAATTAATTGGCGGATTGTAATATTTTTCATACATCACCACGCTTTCGAAATAATTCAGTACTTCTGCACGGTCAATCACTGGAATAGGCTCTCCAAAGCTGAACGCCTGTGCTTGATTTCCAGTAGAAAGTGCGGTGGATTTTTTTGTTTTTTTGCTCATTGGGTTATCCTATTCAAAGGTAAATATTGTTGATTTGTTGCTTGATACATCGCCGCCTAAACCATAAGGCACATTTAAAATGCAGTTCATAATTGCCCATGATAAATCGCCGTGGCTTGCATCTTCCGAACGGTCCGAAACATAAGTAATTTTCCCTGTGCCAGTAATGCGTTTTTTCACGGTCATAAAACTACTCACGATGTCATTGTCACCACTATCAAATTTAAGGCGACGTTTCTGAATTAAGTTTTGTGTTTTTAACACCATTTCATTTTTAAGATCGGCGTTATACTCTAGGCCCTGCGCCATTGGATAAAACTTTCTCACTTCCTGATAAACGCCCGACCCCATCCCCGTTTTATCAATCACAATACGGGTGACATTGTAATCATCACAGAAACTTTTAATTCTGCTCGCTTGTGCTTCATAATCCATGCCGTGAAATGTTTGCCAATGCAAAACACGATAATCACCGCCTTCCACTTTAGGCGGAGCGATGATCGCCAATGCTGCACGGTCGCCAGTAAAGGCGGGGTCATAACCTAACCACACTTCACGATTGCCGAATGGACGTTGATAAAATGGCTTGTAATCGTGCCATTCTTCCAAGCTGTCCACTTGGCAAAGTTGCAAGTCGGCAAATTTAAACGCCGACGTGTTATCATCTGCAAACTGGCATAAAAACAACTGTTCAAATTCTTCTTTGCTGTTTTCTGCAATCAGGTCATCAATATTGAATAGGTTGCACCCACCTTCCATCGCATCATTAATGGTAACAATCTGCTTCCATTGGCGGTCAGCACAAAGTTTTCCGATTCTTAAATTCTCGTGAGAAATGTCAATTTCAACTTTGTCCGCCTTGGCCCGATTTTTATTAAATGCTTTTCCAGAAAAAAACGCATAAGCGGGATGTGCAATCGTGGTCGGTGTTGAAAAATACGTTTGGCGATACATCTTTTGTGCCGCCATACCTGATGCCACTTTACGCATCACATCAAATTTAGGCACCCAAAACACTTCATCAAAATATAAATTGCCGTGATACGATTGAGCCGTGGCGGAGTTCGTACCAAGGAAAATTAATTCTGCCCCATTTGGCAATTTGATGGTTTCGCCTTTTAAATCTACATCTGCCGTCTGCTTGGCGTAATTCACAATATACGAGCGAAACTGTAAGGCTTGTTTTTTACTGGCAGAAAGAAAAATTTGATTGTGCCCCGTCGTCAAAGCATCAACAAAGGCTTCGTGGGCAAAATAGTAAGTCGCCCCGATTTGTCGGCTTTTTAAAATATTTCTAATTCGGTGCTCTTTTGCCTTGTGCCAAATGCGTTGATAATTAAACATCCCATCAAGAAAGCCATTAATCAGCAATTCTTCTTGCTCTTGGCCAATAGCATTGGGTTCGGCTTTCTTGCGTTCGCCCTTGTTGCGGTTCGCCAGTTTAGGATTTAAATCCACTTCATTGCCATCGCCAAAAGAATACTTTTTCACTCTCGCCATTCTTTCCATTTGGCGACCAAGCAAATCAATTTCTTTGTAATCTGAACCGCTCTTTTCTTCTTTCGCAATCAGCAAATTCAATCTTGTCTCAAGGGCTAATTCAACCCGACCAACAGGCGCAATATCGTCCCACTTTTCTCTGTCTTTCCAACTGGCAATTGTTGAGGCAGGAGTATTTAACTGGCGAGATATTTCAGCGATTTTATAACCACTAAAATACATCTGCTGTGCTTTACGTTTGATTTCCGCCGTCACTTCGAGTGAAGGTTGATTAATAACTTGTTCGTCCATTCCTAATCCTTTCTATTTACAACCGCATAATAGAAAGGGGGCGAATGTTAGTCTTTCCGCTTGCTCTGTGAATCGGCATACAACAAAAGCAACTCATAGACCACCAAAATTAAACCTTTCAGAATAGCGACAATCATTGAATCAAACCAACCAAAGGATAAGCAATGGCAAAAAAATCTAAATGGGTGGTTGTGGCGACAGAAGGCGCAACCACAGACGGACGCACTATTCAGCGCAACTGGATTTCAGAAATGGCGGCAAATTATGACCCGAAAAAATACGGTGCACGCGTTAATCTTGAACACATTAAATGGCGTTATATGTGGAACGATGATCCGCACTCAAAATGCTATGGTGATGTGATTGGTTTAAAAACGGAAGAAAATGCTGAAGGTAAATTGCAATTACTGGCTCAAATCGACCCAACGGACGATTTAATCAAACTCAATAAAGACCGTCAGAAAATCTACACCTCTATTGAGTGCGATCCAAATTTTGCTGACACAGGTGAAGCCTATTTAGTCGGTTTGGCTGTAACGGACAATCCTGCAAGTCTTGGCACAGAAATGTTGGTATTTTCTGCCGGTGCAAGCGCAAATCCTCTCAACAACCGCAAAGAAAAAGCCGATAACATTTTCACTGCAGCCGTTGAAACTGAATTGGAATTTGTGGAAGAAACACAAAGCATCTTTGAAAAAATCAAAGGCTTGTTTGCGAAAAAAGAAAAATCAGACGATGAACGCTTTTCTGATCAAACACAAGCCATTGAGCTTTTAGCCGAGCAAACCAAAGAAACCTTGGAAAAATTAACCGCACTTTCTGACGATTTAGCCAAACAAAAAGCCGAAATCGAAGAAATGAAAGCAAGTAATGCAGAAATCCAAGCAACGTTCGCAGAACTCCAAAAGCCTGTTGAACCCGAAAATCCTCGCCCTTTAGTTTACGGTGAACAACCTGAAACTGATGGCCGCTTCTTTTAATTTATCGTAGGAAAAAACCAAATGAATAAATTTACCAAACAAAAATTTAATGCTTACCTTGCTGGTGTTGCACAAGATAACGGCGAAGATGTGGCATTCGTTGCGAATGGCGGTCAGTTTACCGTTGAGCCAACTATTCAACAAAAATTAGAAAATGCCGTGCTTGAAAGTTCTGATTTCTTGAAACGCATCAATGTCGTGATGGTGCAAGAAATGAAAGGTTCTGCATTGCGTTTAGGTGTGCTTTCACCAGTGGCAAGTCGCACCGACACCAACACAAAAGCACGTGAAACCACAGACATTCACAGCTTGCAAGAAAACACCTATTCTTGCGAACAAACCAACTTTGACACACATTTAAATTATCCAACCTTAGACAGTTGGGCGAAATTCCCTGATTTTGCCGCACGTGTGGGCAAACTCAAAGCAGAACGCATTGCACTTGACCGCATTATGATCGGTTGGAATGGCACAAGTGCAGCAACAACCACAAACCGTACCTCAAATCCATTATTGCAAGATGTGAATAAGGGTTGGTTAGTCCAAATCGAAGATAAAGCCAAAGCCCGTGTGTTAAAAGAAATTGAAAAAAGCAGTGGCAAAATCGAAATCGGTGCAGGTAAAACCTATAAAAATCTTGATGCCCTTGTCTTTGCATTAAAAGAAGATTTCATTCCAGCGCAATACCGTGACGATACAAAACTGGTTGCAATTATGGGTAGCGACTTATTAGCCGATAAATACTTCCCATTAATCAACCAAGAAAAACCAAGCGAAATTTTGGCAGGCGATACCGTCATTAGTCAAAAACGTGTGGGCGGGTTACAAGCCGTATCTGTTCCATTCTTCCCGAAAGGCACCGTGTTAGTCACATCGCTTGATAACTTGTCAATCTACGTGCAGGAAGGCAAAGTACGTCGTCACTTAAAAGATGTGCCAGAACGCAATCGTGTAGAAGATTATTTATCGTCAAACGAAGCCTATGTTGTGGAAAACTACGAGGCAGTCGCCATGGCGAAAAATATTACCATTCTTGAGGCACCTGCGCCTATTCCGCCAGTGGCAGCATAGCGGAATCAATTATGCGTCCAACTAAACGCCATTTTCTGGAAGTTTCTGCCGCTATCGCTAATGCGGCAGAAACCGAAGATCTAAGCGACTTTACAGAATATGAAAAAATGTGCCGTATTCTTGCTCGCCATCGAAAGGATTTGAAAAACATCCAATCGACGGAACGCAAAGGCGCATTTAAAAAGCAAATTTTGCCTGACTATCTACCATGGATTGAAGGGGCGTTATCGGTCGGAAGTGGTAAACAAGATAATGTCTTGATGACATGGTGCGTGTGGGCGATTGACTGTGGCGAATATCATCTCGCCTTACAAATTGCCGATTATGCCGTATTTCATGATTTACGCTTGCCCGAGCCATTCACTCGAACACTTGGCACCTTGTTAGCAGAAGAATTTGCCGACCAAGCCAAAGCCGCACAAGCTGCCAATAAACCGTTCGAAGTGGCTTACTTAGAGCAAGTCCAACGCATCACCGCCGATTGCGATATGCCAGATGAAAGCCGAGCGCGATTATTGCGTGAATTGGGTTTGTTATTGGTTGAAAAACACCCTGAGCAAGCACTGGCATATTTAGAACGTGCTTTGGGTTTAGATCAAAAAATTGGCGTGAAAGGCGACATCAAGAAACTAAAAAAACAATTATCAGCGACTGAATGTTGATGTTGTTTTAATGCCCCGTCTAAATCGCCTGACCGACTTGGCATTTTTAGGAAAATTTTTCTTGTTTGAGCGTAGCGAGTTAAAAATTTTCCGTTAAGAAAATGACAACAAAGGGCAGAAAAGCGATTTAATCGGGGTGTGTTCTTTGGTTCTTTCTTGCACAAACAAGAAAGAATATAAACCGAGCAAACCACGCAGCCGTCGGGCGGATTAAAAGTGCGGTCAAATTCTGACGGATTTATTGGCCGTGCTTAATTTAATCCTCACCCGACTTTTTTTATAAGGGTAAATCAATGAGTGACGGCGCAATATCAGTCAAACTTGCCCCTGATTATGAAATGGGCGAAGTGCAGCAACAGTTAAATGATTACGATACGTCAGATGACATTATCAGTAATGATGGTTTCTTCCCCGATATGTCACTTGCTCAATTTCGTAATCAATACCGTGCAGACGGCACTATTACCACACAACGCTTACAAGATGCCTTGATTGAAGGAATGGCAAGCGTCAATGCAGAACTCTCTATGTTTAAAACACAAAGTAAACACGACAGTTTAGAACAGATCACTGCCCCATCAATCAATGGCGAAAGCGTGCTGATTTATCGTTATAAACGTGCGGTAAGTTGCTTGGCACTGGCAAATCTCTATGAACGCTATGCAAGCTACGACAGCACCAACGATGGCGAAAAGAAAATGGCGCAACTCAAAGACAGCATTGATGAATTACGCCGTGATGCTCGCTTTGCAATTAGCGACATATTGGGCAGAAAACGCGTCGATGCGGAGTTAATCTAATGCAAGTTTACGCACAACAAAATGACAATTTAGATGCCATCCTTTATCGCCATTTTGGACGCAGTGAAGGCTTGCTCGAAATAACCTGCGAACTCAATCCGCATTTAATGGATAAACCCATTATTCCCATTGGCGCCCCAGTCATATTGCCAGATGCCGATACAGAAAAAATCAGTGTAGCAAATGACACAATTCAACTTTGGAGCTGATATGCACGACACACCATCAAGAGCGTCTTACACATCAGGAATATTCGCCTTCTTAATTGGACGCATTGCCGATATGTTCTCAAATGTAAATTGGGCTGATGTCGCATCGATTACAGGTATTGTGATTGGTGTTGCCACCTTTCTTGTGAATTGGTATTACAAGAAAAAAGACTTTGAATTAAAAGAAAAAGAACTTAAACAACGGAGCCATCATTATGATTAAACGTTCTGCTAAATATATCTGCGCCATATCCGCTGTTGTTGGACTTGTAATTGCCACTTATGGAAATGACATTCGAACCTCAGAAAAAGGATTGTTACTGATTGGTAATGCAGAAGGTTGTATGAAAAAGCCCTATCAATGCCCTGCCGATGTTTTAACTGTCGGCATAGGCATAACCGATGCTATTGAAAAAATTGACCGCAATAAAATTTACAGCTTACAAGAAATTGCCGAGTTATACGTAAAAGGCATTAAACAATCAGAAAAATGCGTTAATCAATATGCCAACGGGCAAACCATGCCACAAGGTGCATTTGATGCCCTCGTCTCCATCACCTTTAACGTAGGATGTGGCAAATTAAAAAATAGCTCACTTTTTAAAATGGCACGCCAAGGCTACAGCAAAGCTATGTGCGGTCAATTCGAACGTTGGATTTATGCCGCAGGAAAACCGCTAAAAGGCTTAATTGAACGCCGACAAAAGGAGAAAGCCCTATGTTTAATTTCTTAACCGCCAAAGAAAGAAGCATTTTACTTATCGGGCCAATATTGCTTGTACTCCTCATTATTTTTCTGGGGTTTGAGACTAATTATTGGCGAAAAGAAATGCTCAAAGAAGAACAGCTAAAACTGAAATGGCAAAACGCTTACATTGAGTTAAATCATAGCGTGCAACAATTTGCCGAACAGCAAGCACAGCTTATCCAAGCCGTAAACAACCTCAAAGCAAAGCAAAATCAACAAACACAGGATTTAAAAAATGTACTTAAATCAAACCAAGATTGGGCTGATAGCCCTTTGCCTGATGATGTTAAACGCCTGCTCAACTCAGCAGGAAATCATTAAATCGCCGATTCTTTGTCCGCAAACCACGGAATGCAGTGCGTATTCGCCACAAATTCGCACCAATGGCGAATTAGCCGAAGCCTATTTACAGACACAGCACCACCTTGATTTATGCATCATTGAAAACGCGAGTTTAAAAAAATGCATAGATGAATTTAATAAAAAGGAACAGCTATGACAGATCAATTCGACCGCGCTCAACAGCTTGAAGAAATACAACGTGAAATCGCCCTCAAAAAACACCGCACTTTCCAGGCGGTAAGTCGCCTTTATTGTGAAGATTGTGATGCCCCTATCCCAGAAAAACGCAGACAAATGATTCAGGGCGTAACACGTTGCGTGACTTGCCAACAAAGATTCGAAATGCAACAACGGAATTTTCGCAAATGAAAAAGCCCAACCAACTGCGCAAAATCCTTGAACAAAGCCACCCCGATTTTGTAAAAAATCCCGACCATCTACAACTTTATGTGGACAGTGGGCAAATCGTCGCAACGGGTGCTGCATCATTTAGTTTTGAATATCGTTACACACTCAATGTCGTGGTGACTGATTATGCAGGCGATATTTCCACCTTGATTGTGCCAATGCTGGCTTATCTGCGCACAAATCAACCTGAAATATTAGAAAATCCACAAATTCGAGAGAATGCATTTAAATTCCAGGTGGATTACAACAATAACAACACTGCAGATATTAGCTTCGAAATCCAACTTACTGAACGTGTCGTGTCGAAAAAAGACGGGAATAACGTGCAGATCCATTACGCAAAAGAACCCGTATGGGATGAACCAACTCACGTAAAAGTCTATTTGGAAAACTGGGATTCGCCAATTTTTGAGGGGGATACAGTCTAATGGCTACAGTCGAAGAAATTCAGGCAAAATTGACTGCACTTATTGCCAATCTTTCTCCACAGGCGCGCAGACAGCTTGGGCGAAAAATCGGGCAAGCCTTACGCAAAAGCCAATCGAACCGAATTGCACGCCAACAAAACCCCGACGGTACCGCCTTTGAGCCAAGAAAACCACGTAAAGAATTTGGAAAAAAGAAAGGGCGAATTAAACGAAAAGCGATGTTTGCTAAACTTCGCACCGCCCGTCATTTAAAAGTGCGGTCAAATGGGAACGAAGTTTCAGTGGGTTTTAATGGTTCAAGTGCTGCCATTGCTGCAGTGCATCAATATGGTTTAACGGCACGACCATCAAAAGAAAAGGATTTTAAAGTGAGATACGCCCAACGGGAACTATTGGGCATTTCAGAACAGGATTTATCAATGCTGAATGAATTGGTGATAGAACAAATTAGCAAAAGCTAATTACTTTAAATAAGAAGGTGGAACCACCGTATCATGATGTGAAAGTTTACCAGCAAACAATACCAATAAAACCACATAAAGAGGCAAACAAATGATTGGCACGACAAACATTACAAACCATACCCACCCCCAAAATGTTTCTGGTTTAAAAAGTTCATACATTGAAACAGTAAAACTAGATAAAGCAGAAAAAACGACTGCAAAAAAATGACCAACTGGTGCGATAACATCAAACCAGATAAATGAAAAAGGATTAAATTGATAATGTAAACAGGTGGAAATAATAACAAGGCTCCACATAGCAATGTTTAGCATGATCAACGTGCGAGATGTTCTTTTGTTTTTCATATCCGCTCCTTATTCTCTTTCTTCATTATTAGCAATCATACGTTTATTTGTCAATAAAAATAAGGCGAAAAAATGAATAATTTACAACTTACCGTCTTATTAAATGCCCTTGATAAAATGTCTGCTCCAGTTCGCAGTGCATCAATACGGTTTAACGGCACGACCATCTAACAATAAAGATTTCAAAGTGCAATATGCCCAGCGTGAATTACTGGGCTTTGCGGAAGAAGATATTGAAATGATTGAAAGATTTGTGCTTAGAGCTATAGCGGGTAAAGAATTTTAATTGGGTTAATTTACAATTTATGCTCTTTAGCAATACGTTTACGTTCAATTTCTGCTTTGATTTGTTCGGTATCGCCACCAAAAAACCAAGCAACAGTAAAGAAAATAACGAGTGCAGCCAAAATCCAAAATAACCAACTATTTAAATAAATAAGAGGTGCAAGCAAAACAAGCATTACTGCTAACGTGATATACCAGAAATTAATCGCTAAAGATAATGCGCCAACAAAAATATAACTAAATGCGGCTAATACTGCAGTACCAAATGCAATAAGTAAACCAACAATAATTGGCAAACCAATGAGCAAAACAAAAATTTCCATCGTTCTCTCCCTGTTAAGTTTGTTCATTATTTGTTCCTTATTCCTAAAATGTCAAGAAAAAGTGGGTAAAAATGAAAAATTTAGAGCTTACAGTCTTATTAAATGCCATTGATAAAAT
>NZ_KV833418.1:112617-121210 GCF_001837655.1 Haemophilus sp. HMSC071C11
TGCAATATGCCCAGCGTGAATTACTGGGCTTTAGTAATAGTGATTTAGAAATGATTGAAGATTTAATTATTGAGAAATTAAGCCTTTAGATTTGAGGTGTTTGCGAATGATGTGTATCCAATAGGCATAAACAACCAATGCAGCCATACCGAGAAAAAAATTAACTTCGACAAGCCACAATACTGAGCCAATCATCAACATATAAATGAAAATAGCTGGAGCAGCAATGACCAGAGAAACAAACCAAGGCACTGCAATTACACCAAAACCAATTGCAAGCCCAAGTAAGCCAACAGACAGAATAAATAATGAAAGTATTGCAATCATATTTCCCCCTTTTCTTCCTCGATTATTGAGCTAAATAATTAATCTTGTCAATAGGAAAGTGAATAAAAATGAATAATTTACAACTTACAGTCTTATTAAATGCCATTGATAAAATATCTGCTCCAGTTCGCAGTGCATCTAAAAGCGTTCATGAGCTATCGGCAAAACTAAAAGAAAGCAAATCGATTCATCGACAACTAAATCAGCAAAATAAGCAGCATCAAGCTGCAATGAAACAATATGCTTCTGCTATCAACCCATTGAAATCAAAATTAGATTCGCTGAATCAAGAATTAGAGCAAGCAAAACAAAAAGCCGCATCTTATGCTCAATATATGAAGAACGCTCAACATCCTACTGCAGGATTTCAAAAGGAAGTAGAGAAAGCAAAAAGTGCGGTAAAAAAACTCAAGCAAGAACAAATTGATGCAGCAAATAAATTACAGCAAGCACGCCAAGAATTAGCAAAATCAGGCATTTCTGCAGAAAAACTCGCGCAAAAGCAAAGGGAACTACAGAAAAACACCAAAAGTGCGACGGATCAAATTAAAAATCAAGAAGCCGCATTGAAAAAACTCAACGCAAAACAAGCCGCTTATAATCAATACCGTGGGCAAGTTGAGAAACTTAAAGATATCAGTGGTAAAGCACAAATCATTGGTGCACAGGCAACAGCTGCAGGTACAACAATGACTGCACCAATTGTCAATTCCATTCGAGATTTTATGTCGTTTGAAGATGTTATGGCGGGGGTTGCTCGCCAAGTTCCAGGGCTAAAAGACAAATTTGGGCAATTTACCCCTAAATACGATGAATGGAAAAACAAGATTAAATAGCTTTCAACTGAATTACCTCTTACCACAAATCAAATTGGTGACATGGTTACTGCTGCAGCGAGAATGGATATTCAGGAAAATGAATTAGAAGATTTTATTCGCTTAAATACCCAAATGGCAACAGCATTTGATGCAGAAAACCCCGATGAATTAGTAGAGTTATTTGGTAAAGTACAGAAAAACTTTAAATTAACCACCAAAGATGCCAAAGAGCTAGCCGATACTATTAACTATTTAGATGATAATGCCATTTCAAAGGGGACAGATATTATTAATTTCCTAAATAACACATCAGGAATTGGTAATTTAGTCAAAATTAGTGAAAAGAATCTTGCTGCACTTGGTTCAACTTTATTAACGGCAGGAAACGAAGCCAGTACATCAGCCAAAGCAATCGAAAGTACGTTCAACCGTCTAAGTAAAGCCACTAGAATGAAACCCGTTAATAACGGACTAAAAGCGTTAGGTTTAGATCCAAAAGCGATTCAAAAAGCAATGGTAAAAGATGCCCAAGGCACATTAATGATGATTGTTGAAAAAATAAAAAAATTGCCTAAACATTTACAGGCTGGCGTAATTAGCGATATTGCAGGCGGAAATTATAATACCCAATTAGCAGGGCTTGTTGCCAATACCGAAGAATGGCGCAGACAAATTGAACTGGCAAATAGCGAAGAAGCTAAAAATAGTATGGCTAGGGAATTTCAAACCAGAATGACTACTTTATCAGCAAAATGGCAATTATTTAAAAATCGTTTATTCAACGTAAATAGTTCTGTAGGAGCCAGTTTAAAAGATTCGATGACTAGCTTAATGGACGGGGTTGGCAATTTGCTTGATAAAATCGAGACATGGATTGATGAACATCCTAAATTAACCTCTACTATAGCAAAAACAGCAGTTGCAATCGGGGGAAGTTTAAGTCTATTAGGTGCATTAAGCCTTGCTTTAAGTTTTATACTTTACCCAGCCGCACGGCTATTTTTAGGCTTATCCAAATTAAACGTAATTATTCCTAAATTTTCAGGACATTTATCATCTGCAGGGCGGCTAATATTAAGAGGATTACTTTCTCCGCTAAAATTAATTGCACTGGCTATCAGTCCACTAGGGATAGCTTTATTGTCCGTTGCTGCATTAATTTATAAATTCTGGCAACCTATTAAAGCCTTTTTTGGCGGTTTTTGGGAGGGTTTAAAATCAGGTCTCGCCCCCGTCCTTGAAAAATTCCAACCGCTAGGCACCGCATTTGGTGTTGTCGTCGGTTGGATTGAAAAAGCGGTGAAATGGTTTACTGATTTATTGTCTCCAGTACAAAGTACCAAAGAAGATTTAGATGCTGCAGTCAGTGCAGGGGAAAGATTCGGAAATGGAATGGCGAAAGCGATTGAGTTTATTCTGACCCCATTAACAAGATTAATGGATGGTATCAAGTGGATTTCTGAAAATATGCCAAGTTGGGAGGGAATTAAAAATAGTGTATCTAGTGCATGGGAAAGAACAAAAAACACTTCGAGCAACGCTTGGCAATCAACAAAAGAAACGGCAGGAAGTGCTTGGGAATCATTTAAGGATTTCACTGGCTTTGGTTCAAATGGCAAAAAATTACCGAGTCAAAATTGGTCAGGCGGCTACACTGGAAACGGTGGCAAATATGAACCCATGGGCATTGTCCACGGTGGCGAATACGTGATGACCAAAGAAGCCACATCACGCCTTGGTGTAAATACGCTCAACGCCCTTAATTACGGCAAACGAGCACTTATTGCGGGCGGATTGGGGATCAGCGTTGCAACTGCCGCCCCTGTGCAAGTTGATACTCGTGCACCAATTTTTGCTCGTCCAATGATGACGCAAACCAGCCAACCAATGAGCGTAAATATCACCATCAATGCCGCACAAGGCATGGACGAACGAGCCATTGCACAACAAGTGGCAAAACAAATACAACGCATTGAAAACCAACGCCAAGCCAGAGCAAGAAGTTCAATGTGGGACAGAGCATAATAAAAGGGCGAAAGCCCTTTTTTGTTGTTTATTGTAAACAGAAGTGCTAGGATCGGCGAAAAATAGGAGGGTATCAATGAACGAAAATGCACCTTTTATTCGTGAAATTATTGACCGCACATCGCAAATAAAAGGCGAACGTGTGAAGGGTGACAATGCCAAAGAAATCAAGGCAAATGTTCAAACCATTTTAAAAGCACAACTTAGAGCCACACAATTAAATGCTAGAACGCAAACATATTAAATTTGTCGAAATCCATCATCTTTTTACGCAAATCAGTCTTGCATTGGGATTTACAGAACAAGATATTGATAAACATTCGACTAATCTCGCTGAATTAATCGCATTATGGCAGCAACAAGAATTTGTTGAAGTTTATGTTGAAAATAAAGACCGTCTATTCGGACGTGCAAAAGACAGCAGTTTAGCCTATGGTGCATCGCCTTATTATATTGGTTTATATCACGCTAGATTAAGTTATGAAGAAAATGATCCTCTTGTGGTGCTAACATTTAATTATGAAGATAACCCAGAACAAACCACAGTGTCGGTTCGTTTTATGGTTGATCATGATACCTTATTCGGGACAAAAGAAGAAAAATTCATTCAACAACGAATGAAAGATATTCGTAAACGTATTGATGATTTTATTCAATTAGGTAATAAAAAATAAAAGGGCGAAAGCCCTTTTTTGTTGCACATTGTAGAAAATAGTTTTATATTTCTTCAAAAAGTTGTAAACTTCGCAAACTTTTATTCTTTGGTGACTTATGACAAATCTATCATTAAATCCTATTTTTGAAAGTTTTGCGCCAATTTTTAAGCAATTAAAAACCGTGGCAATGTCTGCGTTATTTATTGCGCCATTGGCGATAAATCATCCTGTTCGTCACACTACACACACAGTCAATATTTTCAGTGTTCAAACAGATGAAAATAAATCGATCAATCAACAAGACATAGAAAAGATTATTGATATGGTGAAAGCTGTTTCTGCTATCACTGATTTTGTTATTGCGTCAATTACGGCAGAATCATTAAGCTATATTGATTTAAGTGACGTTCTGAGACTAGAAAGCAAAATTAATAAATATGATGATCTAGCTAACAATATTATGGTCAATAATAAAACTCCAGAATTATCAACAACGCTACAATCATTCAGCAATAAAATGCACACGCTTTGCAATATGATGAAATCAGAAAAATACAAGCAACAATCAGATGAAGTAGTGTTATCACGCCTTTATCGCAAATCTGAAGATGCAGGGTACACCTACAAATCATCACATTCTTTTGATGATTTTAAAAAAGCAGTGATGATGTAGGATAACAAATGAAGATTGAGTTATCGAAACAATTTCAAGAAGGGCGTTTAAACACGCCCTTTTTTAAAGACATTCAAGCCATGTCAGATGAAGAATTGCAGCTCATCTTTGATTTTATGCAATCCATTAAACAAGGGAAACTATTAAGAGGTAAAAATAAACCATCTTGGCTTGATGATAATCTCAATGACATTCCAAATACAGAGGTTTATCAACAAAACGAAATATGGCATTATCACTGCGGCCCTTACAATAAAGGATCTAGATATTGTCCTATGAGTGGGCTAAAAATAAATTTGAATGGAGAAACATCAGGACCTGTAATTCATTATCAAAAAATATCAGATGAACATATCGTGATTATCGCTTTTTCTCCACAACACGAACCGTTCCCACGCGAATGGGACACTCCAAACCCAATCATTGACAGAGTATAATCAAAGGGCGAAAGCCCTTTTTTGTTACCTACTATTCCACACACTCCCACACTCGCCACACCGCACAATATTGCCAACAATAAGGCATTTTCTTTAACTGTGAATGCCTATGTCTGCTGAATTACAACGAAAACTAGACAACATTATCCGCTTTGGGGTAATCGCTGAAGTGAATCACGCCACTGCACGAGCTCGCGTAAAGAGCGGTGACATTCTGACGGATTTTTTACCCTTCGTTACATTTCGAGCGGGTACAACCAAAACTTGGTCGCCGCCGACGGTGGGCGAACAATGTGTGATGTTATCCGTTAGCGGTGAATTTACTACTGCCTGCATATTAGTTGGGCTTTACACACAAAATAGCCCAAGCCAATCGCCCGACGAACACGTCATTGAATTTGCTGACGGTGCCAAAATCACTTACAACCAATCAAGTGGTGCATTGGTTGTGACAGGTATCAAAACCGCCAGTATTACTGCCGCTAATCAAATTGATATTGACTGCCCCGCTATCAATATCAAAGGTAATGTGAATATTGACGGCTCTTTATCAACCACAGGCACAAGCACCACAAAAGGCAATATCAGCACGCAAGGCAGCGTGACCGCAAGCGGTGATATTAAAGGTGGCTCAATTAGTTTACAAAACCACGTCCACCTTGAACAAGGCGATGGCCAACGAACCTCTAACGCAAAGGCATAGTATGAATCGATACACTGGCGAAACATTAAAAAACGAAAGCGACCACATTAAACAATCCATCGCCGATATTTTGCTAACGCCAGTTGGTTCACGAATTCAGCGGCGTGAATATGGCAGTTTAATCCCAATGCTAATAGACCGCCCAATTAGCCACACATTGTTATTACAACTGGCGGCTTGTGCCGTCACTGCGATTAATCGTTGGGAACCTCGAGTACAGATCACACAATTTAAACCTGAATTGGTTGAAGGTGGCATTGTGGCAAGTTATGTCGCACGCAGTCGTAAAGATAACCAAGAAATGCACAACGAAAAACTATTTTTAGGACATAAACAATGAGCGAATTAGTCGATTTATCAAAACTAGATGCACCAAAAGTGCTAGAAGATTTAGATTTTGAAAGTTTGCTCGCAGACAGAAAAGCGGAATTTATCGCACTTTTCCCACAAGATGAAAGGGCATTTTGGCAAGCACGATTAAGTTTAGAAAGTGAGCCCATCACGAAATTATTACAAGAAGTGGTTTACTTACAGTTGATGGAAAGAAACCGCATCAACAATGCGGCAAAAGCCACAATGTTAGCCTATGCCAGCGGTTCAGATTTAGATGTGATTGCCGCCAATTACAATGTGAAAAGACAAGTCATTCAAGAGGCGAATAATAATGTTACGCCTAAAATCCCCGAAATTTTAGAAGATGACACCTCATTAAGATTGCGCACGCAATTAGCCTTTGAGGGGCTTTCTGTGGCGGGTCCTCGCTCTGCTTATATCTTCCACGCACTCTCTGCACACCCTGATGTTGCAGATGTGTCTGTGGTATCACCACAGCCAGCCAATGTCACCGTCACGATTTTAAGCCGTAATGGACAAGGTGAAACAAACGAAAACCTTTTAAATGTAGTTAGAGCCAAACTTAATGATGATGACATTCGCCCTATTGGCGACCGCGTTATTGTCCAAAGTGCGGTGATCCAATCCTACGAAATCCGCGCCAAATTACATCTTTATCGTGGCCCTGAATACGAGCCAATCAAAGCTGCAGCTCTAAAAAAATTGACCACTTACACCGAAGAAAAACACCGTTTAGGGCGAGATATTAGCCTATCGGGTATTTATGCCGCATTACACTTGGAAGGTGTACAACGAGTAGAGCTTATCTCACCTACCGCCGACCTTGTGCTACCAAGCTCAAAATCAGCCTACTGCACGGCAATTAATTTGGAGATAGTGACAAGTGATGATTACTAATCATTTACTGCCGATAGGCGCAACTCCATTAGAAAAACGTGCGGCAGAAATTCTAAAAAGTGCGGTAGAAAATCCCATTGTTATTGCAGATTTAATCAACCCTGAACGTTGTCCCACCGAATTACTGCCTTATTTAGCTTGGGCGTTTTCAGTGGATAAATGGGATGAAAACTGGACAGAAGAAGTTAAACGCATTGCGATTAAACAGTCTTATTTTGTACACAAACACAAAGGCACGATTGGCGCAGTAAAGCGTGTGGTTGAGCCAATAGGCTATCTTATTGAACTGAAAGAATGGTTTCAAACAAATCCGCAAGGCACACCAGGAACATTTAGCCTAACCGTAGAAGTGTCTGAAAGTGGCTTGAATGAACAAACCTATAACGAACTAGTGCGACTGATTAATGATGTTAAACCCGTCTCAAGACATCTCAATCAGCTCGCTATCGCCCTCTCCCCAACAGGGTCACTTTGTGCCTTTGTTGGTCAGCAATGGGGCGAAATCATCACGGTATATCCACAATAGGAATATTTATGGCATCACAATATTTTGCAATCTTAACCGACTACGGAACACGTGCTATCGCTCACGCATTAAGCCAAGGGCAACCGTTACAGCTCACCCAATTTGCAGTGGGTGATGGCAATGGGAAAGCGGTCACACCAACGGCGAACGCAACAGCTCTCGTACATCAAACGCACATTGCACCTGTCAGTGCCGTCTCTCTCGACCCTCGCAATAATAAACAAGTCATCGTTGAATTAACCATCCCTGAAAATATCGGCGGTTTTTACATAAGAGAAATGGGCGTATTTGACGCACAAAACAAACTCATTGCCTACGCAAACTGTCCTGAAAGTTTTAAACCGACAGAAAGTAGCGGAAGTGGTAAAGTCCAAGTATTGCGGATGATCTTAAAAGTAGAATCTTCTAGTGCGGTGACATTATCTATTGATAACAGTGTGATTTTTGTCACCCGACAACAAATGACACCAAAAACCATTACTGCCACAACGCAAAATGGATTTAATGAAAGCGGACACAGCCACCAAATAGCCAAGGCAAGCACCACACAACAAGGTATAGTCCAACTCACCAACGACACAGGGCTTGAAAGTGAATCTCTTGCACTCACCGCAAAAGCAGGGAAAAAACTCGCTAAACAAACAACACAATTACAGTTAAATGTCTCGCAAAATTACATCCAAAACAGCAAAAAATCCTCTGCAGTAAATAGCGAAAGCGAAGATAACGTAGCGACAAGTAAAGCAGCCAAAACCGCCTATGACAAAGCAGTAGAAGCCAAAACTACCGCAGATGGAAAGGTTGGTTTAAATGGTAACGAAAGCATTAATGGCGAGAAATCCTTTGAAAATCGTATTGTGGCAAAAAGAAATATCCGTATTTCAGACAGCCAGCATTATGCTTCACGCGGAGACTATTTAAATATCGGGGCAAACAATGGCGATTGCTGGTTCGAATATAAATCAAGCAACCGAGAGATTGGCACGCTTCGTATGCACGCTAACGGCGATTTAACCTACAAACGCCAAAAAATCTACCACGCTGGGGCAAAACCCCAATTTAATACGGATATTGAAGGCAAGCCTAATACACTTGCAGGCTATGGTATTGGGAATTTTAAAGTAGAACAAGGGCAGGGCGATGCCAATGGCTATAAAACCGATGGCAATTATTACTT